>CAZUXQ010000007.1:0-16394 GCA_964624425.1 uncultured Sutterella sp. | reverse complement strand
CAAATGCGCCCGTTGTCCGGGAAAGCGGGCTCGAAAGGGCCTTTTCAGGGGAGCTTGAGCGGAGTTGGGCTGTTCAGCCGTTCAAATTTGAGCTTTTGAAAAATCCGAGCAGATTTTTCGACGAAGATGGGCAGTCTGCTCGGAGGATCCTTAAATACAGAGTTTAAGTGAAGGTTCAGCTATTGCTGTAGATCAATATTTCAGAATAGCAATACGGCCAAAGAAAAAGGCCTGAGAAATCAGGACTCTCAGGACCTTGGGAGGGGCGGTCAGACGTCAGCACGCATTAGCCGTGAAGCTCCGGCGTCATTGTCTTCCCCGCACGCTTTGCGCGCTTCCGTGCGCTCGCTTTTCCTCTGCATGGAGAGGCGGAAACGCAATTCGTTGATTTCGGCGTTCATTTGCATCATCATTGCTCTTGCGCTCCGCCTGAAGCGCGTGCTGTCGGCGGATGATCGAACGGCGCTTTTCGCGTCGCCGCGTCGGTCGCGGCGATGTTTTTCGCTTCGGCGTCTTTCTCTCCATTCGAGCATCGAAAGAGGCTGTGCGGTTCTGCGCTCAAGGGGAAGAGGCGGCCTTCATGATTCATACGATCTACAGCAACAGCTACGAAGTGCTTCGCGCCGTGCTTCTCTCCAATGTGGAGGCGCTTCATTTCGTCGACGAGGACGCATCCGTCAAGCCCGATGAGGCGGACTTTTGCGGAAAAACGGCTGAGGCGCTTTTCCCCGTGCTTTTCGAGCGCACGCCCGTCATCATTCCGTCTCGCGCCGTAGGTGCGGATCTTGCCCGCGCCGTCGCAAAGAAGAGCGCCGTCTGCGCCGCGATGGACTTCATGCTGCTTTCCGAGTGGCTTGGATTCTTCTCGAAGGCGCCGCTCGCCAACATCCTCGGCAATGAAGCCGACTGGATGATCTGGCGGATTCTCAAGGAAGAAGGCTCGGAAAGCTTTCGCGCGCAGGTGCGGGCGCATGATCCGCATTCGCGGCTCGAGAAGTACCTGCGCGGCAAGACCGACAGGGAGATCTTTGCGCTTGCGCGCCACATTGCGAACGTTTTCGTTTCCTACTGCTCCTATCGACTTGACTGGGTGCTCGAATGGCTGGGGCTTCACGGCGATCTGATCGCGAAGGGACCGGAATACGCGGCCGAGCGCAGGAAGCTCGAGTCGCATCCGGACTTTTTCTGGCAGCGGCTTCTTTTTCAGAAACTGGCCGAAGCGCCGGGCTGGCTGGGGAAGCGCTGTCTCGACGCTTTCCCGGGCACGCTCGAGCGTCTGGCACGGAGCGGGAAGAACGTGCGGAACTTCCGCACGGCCGACGGCCGCAGGCAGACGCTCCCGTCGTCTCTTCACGTCTTCATGCCTTTCGTCGTGCCGCCCGTGATGCTCCCGGTGCTCAAGGCTTATGCCTATTCCGGGCGAGACGTCTGGCTCTATCTTCTCAATCCCTGCGCCGAATACTGGTTCGATCTGGTGCCGCAGCGCCTCTTCGACTGGGAAGCGGCGGCTTCGGAGAATTCAGACGACAAGCATAAGGAAGTGGGCCATCCGATGCTCGCCGACAACGCGCAGAGCACTCGCAGCAACATCGACCGACTCTGGCGCTTCACGGCCGGGGCCGAAGCGGCGCAGTTCTCTGCCGCTTCAGAGGCCGGCGGCGCAGAGCGAACGCTTCGCCGCTCGATTGAACTCGGTGAACTCGATGCGCCGAGCGTGCGCGAGCCGGAAAAGCCCGAACCCCGTCATTTTCTGAGCGGCATCGCGCAGCTCGCCGCCGATCAGGAGCTCAAGACGCAGAGCTACTACCTCGAAGCGCGCGATCCGGCGCTCCTGCGCCGCGTGCAGGATTCGATCCTGAAGCTCGCGCCCGATCTGCTCGACGGCTTCGACGGGCCCATCACCTCAAGGATGCTTTTCCGCGAAGAGGACGATTCGCTTCGCTTCCTGGCGGCGCCTACGGCGGCGCGCGAGCTCGAAGGCCTTGCCGACTGGCTTCATGCGCAGTTCGAGCGCGACCATTCGCTCAAGGCGGACGACGTGCTCGTCGCGACGCCCGACATTTCGGCGGCAGCCCCGCTGATAGAGAAAGTCTTCGGCGGCCTTTCGGACGAGCGGCGCATCGACTTTCGCATTGCCGGCGCCCGCGAAGCTGATGCCGACGCTCCGGCCGCGGCGCTGGTTGCGCTCATCGACCTCTTGGCCGGCCGGGCCAAGCGCGCCGACGTCGAGGCGCTTCTCGCCATGCCGCCCGTCGCAAAGCGCTTCGGGGTTTCGGCCGACGACCTCTCGATCGTTTCGAACTGGCTTCATGCAGCGGGCTTTCGGAGCGGGATTTCGGCCGAGCATCTCATGCATGAAGATCCGATTACGTTTTCGCGCGTGCAGGATGCGACGCTCGCGAGCGCGATCGAGCGCCTCGCCTTGGGATTCATGATTCCTGAAGCGAGCGCGCGGCCCTTCGACGAAACGGTGCCGATCCGCGGCGCCGAGGAGGAGGGCTGGACGTCGACCGCAGACCGTCCGGATCTTCTGATAACGCTCGCCGACTTTGCCGCCAAGCTTGACGCCGCCTGGCGCGCCGCCGTTCCCGACGCGGAGAACGCGCCGCAGTATTGGGTCGACTGGATCGCAAAGGCGCTCGAAGCCTTCTTTCCGAGAGAGTCGATCGAGGACGACTATTCGATCATCCGTTCGCAGGCGGCGGCCGCGGCCGAAGAGATTGCCAAAGCTTGGCCTGCCGCAGAGACCGATGAGAACGATGTGCAGGCAGCTGCGCCCTTTGCGGGACCGGCCGTCAGTTTCGATCTTTTCATGACGGCTTTGAAGGAGCGCTTCCAAGCCGAATCGCGCGCCGCCCGTCCGGGCAGCTGCGTCACCTTCGCGGGCATGTCCGATCTGCGCGGCATCCCCTACAAGGTGATCGCAGTGATCGGACTCAACCAGGACTGCAGCTTCCCCGGCGCCGCGAAATTCGAAGAGTTCGACCTCATGGCCGCCGCGCCGCGCCGCGGCGACCGCGACAGCCGCGTCGACAACCGCAATGTCTTCCTCGACCTGATGCTTGCCGCGCGCGAACGCTTCCTCATTTCCTACGTCTGCGGCATGCAGGCCGAAAACAAGAAAGGCCCGTCCGTCGTGGCCGCGGAACTTCTCAATTGGCTTCTCGCCTTCGCCAAGGGCAAGGGCGAGAAGCGCCGCGTGGAAAAGCTCCTCACGACGGAACTTCCGCTGCACAACTTCTCGAGCGGCAATTTCCGAAAGCGCGCGGGCGCGTGGCAGAGCACCGACGCGAAGCTTCTCGCGGCCGTTGCCGAAGCCGAAAGCAAAGGCTATGCCGCAGACGAGCCCGTCTTTGCCGACCGAGGCCTCAGTTTGGCGGAGAAGAAGGGATTCGAGTCCGCGCGGGCTGCGAAGACGATGTCCCGGGCAGCGCTCAAAGATATTTGGAGTTTCTGGAGGCAGTCGGCCGACTGGACGCTCAGGCAGTTTCGGATCTCGCTGCCTGCGATTGGCGGCGGCGCCGACTTGCCGATGATTCGCGCGAGCAGCGGGCTCGACAAGTGGAAGAGCCGCGAAGCGGCGATCGAAGCGCTGCTCGCGGGCAGGCATCCCTCGACGCTCGTCGAAGCGCGAAGCGTCGATCCGCGCTGCGGCGCGGCCGGCATTCGCGAGTGGAAGTGCCGGGAAGACGTTCAATTCGTCCTTGCAATGTTCGACTGCGCAAAAAGTCGTCTCCGAAATATGGTCCCCGCCGACGACATGTCGATTGAGGTGAAGCTCGCGAAGAAGGATTTGGGCGGGCGCGATCCCGTCATCATCACGCATCGGCTCACGGGGCTGTGGAAAAGCGCCGAGACTGCGGACAACTCTGGGGATAAGCGGGACAACGCCTGCGACGAATCTGTGGACAAGCTTCTCGTCTTCGACATGCTTCCTTCCTGCAAGGGAAGCTTCAGCATCGGAAAGGTCTTTGCCGCCTATGCGGCGGCAGCGGCGGCGGGCATTCCGATTCAAGGCGCCGTCGTGCTTCGGGATGAGGGCGATGCGCCGGCGCTGCACGCTTTCGCGCCGATCTCCAAAGAAGCGGCGAAGCGCTGCCTTGCCGCGCTCTATCGAGGCTATGCGCTGACGGCAGAGCGGGCCGCCGTACTGCCCAATGGGAGCAGCAATGGGGATGCTTGGCCGAATGCGAATCTCGTGCTCTTCCGAGGAATGGATGAAGAAGGCATTGCAGACATTCGCGGGAAGCTGGACAAACTGCTCAAGGAGATCTGGACGGCGAAGGATGCCGACGCGCTCGAGGCGCATGTCGACGACTTCAGCAAAATCGTGAGCGAACTTTGAGGATTCTGCTGTGGCAAAAAAGATTCGGCATTCGGCCGACGAGCCCTCGCTCTTTGATGTTCCGCCTTCCGACGGCGAATCTGCCGATCCGTCGAAGGATGACGGACTCGAGGCGCCTCTCGATGCGTTTTTGGATGCGTCTTTTCGATCGGCGGCGGCCGAGGCTGCCGCACGGCCGGCTTCCGAAGAGGATGCGGAGCCCGCGGCTTCCGAGACCAAGTCGGCGGATCTCGCCGGCAGCAGAGCCTTCGACGTTCTCACGGCGCCTCTCGGCGTGCCGACGCTTCTCGAAGCCTCGGCCGGCACAGGCAAGACTTTCTCGATCAAGCATCTCGTCCTGCGTCTTGTGGTCGAGGAAGGCATTCCGATTGAGCGTCTCTTGGTCGTGACGTTTACGCGAGCGGCCGCCGCCGAGCTGCGCGAGCGCATTCAGCGCGCGCTCTCCGATGCGGAGGCCTGTCTCACGGGAATTGCCGACGCGGCAGACTTGGACGGCATGCTCGTGAAGCAGGCGGAACTCTGGGCCGAGAAGGCCCGCGAGGCTGAAGCCGAGGGCGATGAAGAAACGGCCGCCTGGTACGCGAAGCCGGCCGCCGCAAAGCGCCTCAGGGCGAGCCTTGCGAATTTCGACAACGCCGCGATCTTCACGATTCACGGCTTCGCGCAGAAGATGCTGCAGTCGCACGCATTCTCGTCGGGAAGCGCCTTGGACTGCACGCTCGCCGTCGACGATGCCGAGATGCTCGAAGAGGCGGTCGAGGACTTCATGCGCCGCGAGCTCGACCGCGCCGCGACGGACGAAGAGCGCAGGCTCGTTGCGGACGTCTTCAGCACGGGCATTTCGGGCTGGGTCGCCAAGCTCGAGAAGCTCTGCGCGCTTCCGCCCGACCTTGTCGGCCGCGTCGTGAAGATCGGCGAGGAATCGAAGGCCGGGAAGAAGCGCCCGGCAAAGAATTTGAGCGCAGAAGAGATCGAAGCGCTCAAGCGCGAAGAGGACGGGCGGAAGGCCGAGGCCGAAAGGCGGGGCGAGTTCGCGCGCGGCCTTCTCGAACGCTTTGTCGAAGAAGCGCCGCTCATCGCGGCCGAGAAGAAGCGCCGCGCGGGGATTCTTACGTTCAGCGATCTTTTGAGCAGCTTCTGGCGCAGGCTCGCAGAAGACGAAGACGGGCGCTTCCGAAGCGCGATCCGCTCGTCCTTCCAGGGCGTTCTCATTGATGAGTTTCAGGATACGGACCCGCTGCAGTTTGCGATCTTCCGCACGCTCTTCATCGACGGCCTCATCGGAGAAAAGACGGCCGCCGAAGCGGACGTTCCGGAAGGCGCCGCGCCGAAGAGGCCGCGCCGCGCCTTCTTCCTGGTGGGCGACCCGAAGCAGGCGATCTACCGCTTCCGCTCGGCCGACCTCGACACGTATCTCTCCGCGCGCAAACTCATGCGCGAGATCGGTGCGGAGAAGGAGCTCTCGACGAATTTCCGCTCGACGCCGAAGCTCGTCGACGCCTGCAACGCCTTCTTCTCGACAGCCGAAGACTTCGCTCGCTGCGCCGAAGAGGGCGGCGCGAAAGCGGACGGCGAAAAGCCCGGAGGCGCCTCTTCCCGCAAAGACGGATCCAAGCCGCCGAAAGCGGCCTGCAGCGACGAAATGCCGACGGGAAGCGCCTTCCTGCGCTCGGATCTTGCCTATGCGGGCGTTCGTTCTAGTCCGGCCAAGACGGGACTCTTCGAGCTCGGCGCCGACAATGCGTGGCGCGAAGCGCCCGCATTCGAAATCTGGGGCAGCTTCAGCAGCATGCCTTTCGAGACGGCCGAGGAGATGCACGCGAGCTCCTGCCGCGCGCTCGCAGCCGACATCGCCGGGTGGCTCGGCAAGGCGCGCGAGGGCCGTGCGGGCGTCGCCCGAGACGAGGACGACGAAGCGCCAGTGATCGGCGAAGCAGAGGTTGACGGAAAAGCTGTGGCGCTGCGCGCGCTCGAAGCGCGCGACATCGCGATTCTCGCAAGAAGCCGCAGCAAGGTGCCGAGGATCCGCAAGGCGCTCCTCGACGTCGGCGTCCGCGTGATGCACGCCTCGAACGAAAACGTAACCGAAACGGAAGAAGCCTATGAGCTCTTTCTCATCCTTCGCGCCTTCAATTCTCCGGGCGACGAACGCGCGGTGCGCGCGGCGCTTGCGACGCGCCTCATGGGCGAGCCGCTCTCGACGATCGCCGCAGAGGACGAAGCCGAGCGCATCGAATTGCGGCGCCTCTTCGAAGATTGCGCCAAGATTTGGCGCCGTGCGGGCGTCGCGGCCGCGTTCGAGCGCCTTTGCAGGGCGCGCGATGTCGCGGGCCGTCTTCTCAAGGTAAAGAACGGCGAGCGCATTCTCACGAACTACAGCCACCTCATCGAGATCCTCCATGAAGCGGGCAGAAGCCGTCCGACGACGGCCGGACTTGCCGCCTGGTTCGAAGCGGTTCTGGGCGGCAGAATGATCAAGAGTGTTGGGGCAATCGATGCGGAAGACGCTTCCGACGCCTGCAGGCTCAGGCTTGAGAGCGATGCGAACGTCGTTTCGCTCGTCACGATTCATTCGAGCAAGGGCCTGCAGTATCCGCTTGTCTATCTCCCGTTCGGCGAAAGCATGTGCGGCAGCGAGCGGAAGGGATCCGTCTTCAGAACGCACCCTGACGGGCCGTTCGGCGGCATGACGCTTCAGCTCAGCGACAAGGACGTCGAGCCGCCGCCATCGCTGCAGCATGAGGCGCAGGAAGAGGAAGTCCGCCTGGCATACGTTGCCCTCACGCGCGCCGCAAAGCGCGTCGTGGTGTCTCTCCCGCAGCTGCGAAAGAGCGAGAAGAATCCGGACAAGTGGTGCGGCCGCTTGCTGAAAAACGCCTGCTTTCAGGTGCTCACGGGCATGCGCGTGCCGTCGCAGGAAGGCGTCATGGCGGCGATCGATATTCTCAAGAAGAGCCGTGCGTCCGTCCTCGTGCGCGAGCTTGCGGATGTAGCCGGCGCTCCGGTGAAGCGTCTCGATGCGGGCGGAGACGCTGAAGCGCTTTCTGCGGCGCCGGCCAAGCCGCGCCGAAGCGCGTGGCGCCTCTCGAGCTTCACGGCCATTTCCCGCATGCTCGACGAGCCGCCGGGGGCGGCGCGGCCGCAGTTCGGCAGAAGGCTTTCGGACGCCGAAAAGAGCGGCATTCTGCGGTTCCCGAAGGGCGCGCAGGCGGGCGCCTGCCTGCACCGAATCCTCGAGCTCGCCGACTTTGCCTACATGGCGGACGATGCGCCGCCTGCGCGCGCGGCGCGCCGAAAGCTCTGCCGCGCCGTTGTCGGGCGATCGCTTTCCTTCGGGAGCGAAGAGGACGAGGAAGCGGCCGTTCAGGGCGCCGCTCAGATGATCTACGATGTTCTCAACGCCGAAATCGCGCCCGGAATTTGCCTCAGAAACGTACCCGCGTCGGCGCGCGCGGCCGAGTTCGAATTCCTGCTTCATCTCCCGTCGACGACGACCGCCGAAGTGCTCGGCACGGCCTTGGGCGAACTCGATCCGCGCTACGGCATTGAGGGGCTCGGAAGCGAGGCGCTGAAGGGCTTCCTGTCGGGCTTCATCGATCTTACGATTGCGGCCGGCGGCCGCTTCTGGGTGATCGACTGGAAGAGCAACGCGATCGCCGGCACGGCCGAGGGGTTCACTTCCGAAGCGATGGCGGCCGAGATGACGAAGCACCGCTATCGCCTGCAGTACCTCATCTACCTTGCGGCGCTGCGCCGCTTCCTTAGGGTCCGCATGGGCCCGGCCTTCCGCGAAGACATGATCGGCGGCGCGATCTATGTGTTTCTGCGGGGCGTGAGGGCGGGCGCGACGACCGCGGAGAACCCGCAGGGCATTGTTTTTGATCCGGTGCATCCGGCCGTTGTCCGCGGCTTGGACGAACTCTTTGAAAAGGGATTCTCGCCCCGCCGCTTCGCTGAACTTCGGCGGGAAATCGACGCGGACAAGGGCAGGAGATGAATGATGAACGCTGAACGCACGACCGACAGAGTCTCTTTGCCTGATGCGCCTGTCGGCGCGCCTCGAAACGGATTCGAGGCGCTCGGAGAGGCGCTCGTGCGCATCGTCGCGCGCAGCGGCATCAAGCGCGGAAAGCCGCTTGACGACGGCGAACTGCTGAGAATCCGCCGCTTCATGCGCGCGCTGACGACCGCCTTCGACCGCGCCGAATCGGCGGGGAGCGTCTGCATTCGGCTCGGCGACGCAGCTGCGGCCTTGGCCGAAATGGACGGGACGGCGAACCCCGAGAGCGGGACGCCGTCTTTTGAAGAAGCGCCGAACGCGGCTGAAGCAGCCTTTGAAAAGTCGGACGACGAGCGCTTTCTCGCGAAGGCGGCGGACCGTTATCGTTCGATTGTCGAACAAGGGCTGGACCTCTTCCGAGCCGTCCGTCTTGCGGGCGGCATGAGCGAACTCATCGCCTTCTGCAGCGGCAGCCGCATGCGCCGCCCGCCTGCCGAGCCTTTCCCCGAGCTGCCGCCTCTCGATGCGGCAATGCGTCCGCCCGAGCCCGAAGCGCTGCCGCCGTTCACCATCGATTGGCCTGCAGAAGATCCGCTTTTGAACGAGGACTTTGCGGCGATTCGCCTTTACATCACGCGCAATGCGTTCGAAGAGCTGTCGCTTGCGGACAGGCTTGTCGGCTTTGCGCGCATGCCCGCGAAGCGCCTGAAGACGAAGCAGGCCGAACTCATCGACAGGCTCGCCCGCGCGACGGGTGCGGACCGCTGCCAGGAGGCGGCGCTCGCGCTCGCGGCGAGAAGAAATTTCGCCGTCATCTGCGGCGGCCCGGGCACCGGGAAGACCACGACCGTCGTGCAGATTCTCGAGTGCCTTCTTTCCGAGAATCCCGACCTCAGAATCATGCTCGCGGCGCCGACCGGGAAGGCCGCAAGCCGCATGCGCCAGTCGATTCTGCGAAGCATTCAGAATCCGGCCTTCCGCAAGATTCTGAAGAACATGGCCGAGCGCATTGAGGCCGATGAGGACAAGCCCTTCGAGGAGCGTCAAATTCGCGAAGGCACGATTCACCGCTGGCTTGCGGCGAATGCGGCTTCGGGCGAAAGGCCTTCCGCAGACAATCCGCTTCCTGCCGACGTGCTCGTCATCGACGAAGCGTCGATGATCGACATTCATTTGGCGGCAAGGCTCTTCAGGGCCGTCTCTCCGAAGACGCGCCTCATCATTCTGGGCGACAAGCATCAGCTTGCCGCCGTGGGGCCGGGCGCCGTCTTTGCGGATATTTCGGACTCGGCCGGCCCCTTGAAGGAGAACGTCGTCATGCTTGAAAAGAGCCGGCGCTTCGAAGAAGGCACCGTCATTGCGAAGCTTGCCGCCGCCATCAATCAGGCGGGCGAGGCGGCGCCCGCGAAGCAGGCGCGCTTTGCCGATCCGCACTCGGACGGCGCCGCCTTCGAGCGCGTCAAGGCGATTCTTGCCGAAGAGCAGTCGGGCAAATTCCGCGCCTGCTGGCGCGACGAACCCGTCGATGCGGCCACGGGACTTTCTGCCGGCGCAAGAGCCTGGCTCGACGACAAGATCGAGCGCTACCTCTCGAAGCTCATTCCCTATCTCAAGACCGTTCAAGCGGGAACGTCGGAGGACGTGAAGGCGGAACTTTGGAATGCGCTCTGGCTTGCGCTCGATTCCTTCAGGCCGTTGGCCGCGCAGCGCCGCGGCGCGCAGAGCGTCGACGCAGTGAACGCTTACTTTGAAAGCGCGGTTCGCGATGCGCTTCTCGAAAATCATTGCAGCGACGAGACTGCTGATCTGGAGAATTATCCCGGCCGCGTCGTCATCGTCCGCCGCAACGACGGCATGCTCGGCGTCTTCAACGGAGATGTCGGGATCGTCGTGCCGGAAGTGAAGGGCATCGGGCGCGATGCCGTGCGCATCCACACGGTCGTTTTCGGCGACAGCGGCAAGCGAATTCCCGCCGCATTGATGCCCGCGCACGATACGGCCTTTGCGATGACGATTCACCAGTCTCAGGGCTCGGAATTCGAAGACGTCGCCGTGTTCCTTCCGATCAATCCGCACTCCGGCCTCGCGACGCGCGAGCTTCTCTACACGGGCGTTACGAGAACGAAAGGCACCGTGACGATCTTCGGCAGCGCCGAGTCGCTCAAGCACGCCGTCGAAACGCCGGCGAAGCGAGCGGGCGGGCTCTATGAGCGCCTGCGGGAGCTGATGCGGAGCAAGCGCTCGCCTTCCGCATGAATCGCTGAAACAAGAGATGATTCATTCTGAAGGCGCCGCAGAGATGAAGAGCGCCGTCCTTTGCCGGCTCGGGGACGGCGTTCGGCATTTCGGCCGCTGCGGTCAGAGCGCTTCGGCGGCAAACTCGGCGAGGCGCGAACGTTCGACGCGAGTGAGCGTGAGCGTAGCCGCATGCTTCCAGCCTTGGAAGCGCTCGACCGCATAGGTGAGGCCGGAGCTGCCTTCCGTGAGATAGGGCGTGTCGATCTGCGCGATGTTTCCCAAGCACACGATTTTCGTGCCGGGACCGGCGCGCGTGATGAGCGTTTTCATCTGCTTGGGCGAGAGGTTTTGCGCTTCATCGATCACGACAAAGCGGTTGAGGAACGTGCGCCCGCGCATAAAGCTCATCGACTTTATTCGGATGCGGCTCTTGATGATGTCGAGCGACGCCTGGCGGCCCCATTCTCCGCCGATGTCGGAGCGGTGCAGCACCTCAAGGTTGTCTTCGAGCGCGCCCATCCACGGCGCCATTTTTTCTTCTTCCGTGCCGGGCAGGAACCCGATGTCTTCCCCGATGCTCACTGCAGCGCGCGTTATGATGATTTCGGAGAAGCGGCGCTCGTCGAGCGTCTGCGCGAGCGCTGCGGCGAGCGTCAGCAAGGTCTTGCCGGTGCCGGCCTGCCCCAAGAGCGTCACGAAGTCGATCTCCGGATCCATGAGAAGGTTCAGGGCCATGTTCTGCTCGCGGTTTCTCGCCTGAATGCCCCAGACCTTCCGGCGGCCGCCCTTTTGGTAGTCCTCCAGAAACCGCACGGTGATCGTCTTTCCTTCGACGGCGGAGACGAGTCCCATGAAGGCTTCGTCGCCCTCGATCGTGAGGCATTCGTTCAGGATGAAGCGTCGCGGGTCGTCGACTTTGAAGCGGCAGTGCGCGGCGCCGCCTTCATGCCAGGACTCGAGCGACTCGGAAGCGCCTTCCCAGAAGCCGGCTTCGAGGACGAGCCTGCCGGTATAGAGAATGTCGGCGTCGTCGAGCGCCTTGTCGCTGAAGTAGTCCTCTGCGGGAATGCCCAAGGCCGCCGCCTTGATGCGCATGTTGATGTCTTTGGACACCAGCACGACTGCATGATTCGGGAAATGCTTCTGCGCGCCTCTGACGGCCGCAAGAATGGCGTTGTCGGCCTTTCTGCCCGGCATCGCCGCAGGCAGATTCTCAAGGTCGGCCAAAGGCGCAGTTTCGAACCAGAGCCTGCCGCCCGCTTCCGCGCCGCCCAAGAGTTGAAGCGGAACGCCTTCCTGAATCTGCCCGCTGTTCGCTTCAATCAGGCTGTCGAGCGTGCGGCTCGCAGTTCTTGCGTTGCGCGCAACATCGGTCAAGCCCTTCTTGTGGTCGTCGAGCTCCTCCAGGGTCGTCATCGGCAGAAGCACGTCGTGCTCGGCGAAGCGGAACAGCGAAAGCGGGTCGTGCATCAGCACGTTCGTGTCGAGCACGAAGAGCTTCTGCGCGTTCTGCGGCGTTTTGACGCGGCCGCGGCGGCTGTTTTTTGCGGGAGCGGCGGCGCGCTTGCCTGCCCTTTCGGCTTTCGGCGCAGCGGCTTTCTTGATTTTGACGGCGCTTTGGGCGGCCTGCAGGCCTTTTTTCACGGTCTCGGCTTTTGCCGGCGCTTCGGACTTCGCCGAGTTTTTCTTCTTGGGGCGGCGCTCCTCTTCAGGGCGCGCGGCGGGGCCGTAGTCCTTGAGAATGTCGGCGGGCTTGGCGGGTGCTTCGGGAAGCGGCATGATTTGAAGTCCTCTGCAAAAGATGTCGGGCGGACTGCCCGAAGAAATTGTAGAGGCTTCCGGCGGGGAGACGGGCGGGGACGGAGGCGTAAAGCAGAGAATGCCGCTTCAGCCGGAAAGGACTGAGGCGGCGCAAGAGGCTTGGGGCCGTTCTCTTTGCGAGTCGTCAAGAAAGATCCAATGGGCGGATTTTCGGTTCGGGCGAGATTTTCGCAATTTTCATCCGGAAAGTCGTCTGAAAGCCGCTCCGGCCCTCCGTGAGGCAGTTCCGGCTTGGCGATCCCCTTGGAAAATTTGAAAAATCCAAGGGGATTTTTCTCGACTTTCAATTAGTCGTCGACTTCGCCGATGCCGGAAGCCTTGGCCGAATAGACGCCGGGCTTGTAGATGCCGGCCGGCGCAGCGTGAGCTGCGGCGGCGGCCAAAGAGGCGCCGCTTGCGAGAGAGGCGCGCAGGAATGCGCGGCGGGAAAGCTGCTTGGACATTGTTTCCTCTTGAAAATCTGCTGGTTGGAAAACCGAAAAAGGAGAGAATTCGAGGAAGGGATTCTATGAATGCGGGTTTGACTCGAGTCAACTATCCAGCAAGAGGTATCCAAAGCGCCGGAAATTTGACTGCTGTTTGCCGAACGCGCGAATCTCTGCGGGTTCTCGGGCAGGGACGCCTTGTTTTTGAGCGCCGGCTAAAGCTTGACTTGAATAAGGCATTTGCCTTAGGCAATTGCCCGCATTTGGAAAATTCGGCGGAATCGTGAAGGGAGACTGCGTCGAAGAGCGCCTTTCCCGCTTGCCGACGAAGGGCGACGGCCTTATCGTCGAGAAGTCTTTGCAAACGGAATGGAACCCGAAAGGAATGCCCGACGACGACAAGAGTCCATTCAAGAGCTACCTCATCGGCGACTTCGCGAAGCATCTCGGCGTCACGCCGGACTTTCTGAAGCACTACGAAGGCGCCGGCCTCATTGACGTGCGGCAGCGCGAAAGCGGCTGCCGCTACTATCAGTTTCCGCAGTCGTCCCGCATCATCGAATGCATGCGCCTGAAAAACTACGGCTTCGCGGTGAAGGAAATGAGCCGCATGCAGCGCATGCCGGCAGCGGACGTTGTCGTCGCGCTCGACGGCAAGGTCGAGGAGCTTCGCGAAAAGGCCGCGCGCCTCAAAGGGCTTCTCGAAGAGCATGAGCGCATCCGCGCCTGGCATGCAAGACGCATGGGAAAGCCCGTCGACTGGGAGGTGCGCGAGATCGAGCCCTGCTATTTTCTGCCGCACACCAACTGTCAGGATTTTCGCAACTACGCGCGCATCCTTGCGCTTCTCGAGAACTGGGAGATGTGGCTGCCCGTCGTGAAGTCCGCGCTCGCCGTCAAGAATTCGCTCTTCGAAACGTCCGACATTCTTCATTGGGGTTTTGCCGTTCCGCAGTCGCTTCAGGAGCGCTGCGGTCGGCGCCGTCGAGCGGCTCGTCTTCGGCAAGGCGCTCGTCTTCCATTTCTGCGAACTTCAGGACGCCTTCAAAATGGCCGACATAATCGCCCGCCGCCATCCGGCTTACAAGGTTCTCCGCGATCTCGGCTTCTACGTTGCGGGTACCGGACTGCTCGTCAACGAGATGAAGCTCACCGACGACAAGGGCGCCAGCCTCGGCGTCGGGCGCTTCATTATTCCGATCGCGCGCTGAGAATCGAGCGTTCCGCGTTGCAGAGAGCGCTTCGCTCGCGCGCCTGCGCCGCGGCGGGATCCCGATGCTCCGCTCGTCGAACGGATCGCTCCTTCAGGATCGAAGTCCCGTCCGAGCGACGCCGATCCCGCATGAACGGCGGCGCTTTTCTTCGCGTGCGCCCGACAGCTTCCGCTTGCTGCCGCAGAACTTGAATATCCGCCTCCGCATCCCCATATGGAAAATATGAGCCGGACGGAAAAAATCCTTTGATTTCAAAGACAAATCCGGCATAGGAGACAGATAGAGATGCGTCAAGACAAACTCACGACGAAGTTTCAGGAAGCCCTGAGCGAAGCGCAGTCGCTCGCGCTTGCAAACGACAACCAGATCATGGAGCCGCTTCATCTGCTCGCTGCCGTTCTCGCCGATCGCGAAGGCTCGAGCCGCAGTCTGCTTGAACGCGCCGGCGTCAATGTTGCGCGTTTGGAGCGCGAGGCCGCCGATGCGGTGAAGCGCCTGCCGAAGGTGTCCGGCGCGGGCGGCGACATTCAGGTGTCGCGCGATCTGGCGTCGCTTTTGAATCTGACGGAAAAGGAAGCCATCAAGGCGGGCGACGAATTCATTTCGACCGACATGCTCCTGCTCGCGCTTGCCGAAGACAAGAGCGAAGCGGGCCGTCTTGCCAAGGCAGCAGGCCTTACGCGCCGCGCCATGGAAGCGGCGGTCAAGGCCGTGCGCGGCCCCGACCGCGCCGACAATCCGGACGCCGAAAATCAGCGCGGCGTCCTCAGGAAGTACACGATCGACCTTACGGAGCGGGCCCGCCTCGGAAAGCTGGACCCAGTCATCGGACGCGACGACGAAATCCGCCGCACGATGCAGATTCTGCAGCGCCGCACGAAAAACAATCCGGTGCTGATCGGCGAGCCGGGCGTCGGCAAGACGGCCGTCGTCGAAGGACTTGCGCAGCGAATCGTCAACAACGAAGTGCCCGATACGCTTCGCGGCAAGTCGATTCTTTCGCTCGACATGGCAGGCCTCATTGCGGGCGCCAAGTATCGCGGCGAATTTGAAGAACGCTTGAAGAAGCTCCTTCAGGAAGTGGTGGCCCAGGAAGGCCGCATCATTCTCTTCATCGACGAACTTCACACGGTGGTGGGCGCAGGCAAGACCGAAGGCAGCATGGACGCAGGCAATATGCTCAAGCCCGCGCTCGCGCGCGGCGAACTTCATGTGATCGGCGCGACGACGCTTGACGAATACCGCAAGTACGTCGAAAAAGACGCTGCGCTCGAGCGCCGCTTCCAGAAGGTTTTGATCGATGAGCCGAGCGTCGAAGACGCGATCGCGATTCTTCGCGGCCTGCAGGAAAAGTACGAAGCGCACCACGGCGTTGAAATTACCGACCCGGCCATCGTCGCCGCGGCTGAGCTGTCGCATCGCTACATCACGGACCGCTTCCTTCCCGACAAGGCGATCGACCTGATCGACGAGGCGGCCGCGCGCGTCAAGATGGAAATCGACTCGAAGCCCGAGGCGCTCGACAAGCTCGACCGCCGACTCATTCAGCTCAAGATCGAGCGCGAGGCGATGAAGAAGGAAACCGACGACGCTTCGAAGAAGCGCCTCGAGGCGATCGAGGAAGAAATCGGCAGGCTCTCGCGTGAATATGCCGATCTCGAAGAGGTCTGGAAGAAGGAAAAGAGCGAAGCGCTGGGCGAAAAGAACGTGCGCGACGAAATCGACCGCGTCCGCCGCCAAATGGCCGAGTATCAGCGCAGCGCGCAGTACGAAAAGCTCGCCGAGCTGCAGTACGCCGTGCTCCCGAAGCTGGAAGAAAAATTGAAGCGCGCCGAAAAGACCGAAGAACCGCATAAGCCCGCGCTTCTGCGCACGTCTGTCGGCGCCGAAGAAATCGCTGAGGTGGTGAGCCGCGCGACCGGCATTCCCGTCTCGAAGATGATGGAAGGCGAACGCCGGAAGCTGCTTCACATGGGCGAGGCGCTTGAGAAGCGCGTCGTCGGCCAGAGCGAGGCGGTCAAGCGCGTCACGGAAACGATTCTGAGAAGCCGCGCCGGCTTGTCGGATCCGAACCGGCCGTACGGCAGCTTCCTCTTCCTCGGCCCCACGGGCGTCGGCAAGACCGAACTCACGAAGGCGCTCGCCGAATTCCTCTTCGACACCGACGAGGCCATGATCCGAATCGACATGAGCGAATTCATGGAAAAGCACAGCGTCGCTCGTCTGATCGGCGCGCCTCCGGGGTACGTCGGCTATGAAGAAGGCGGCTACCTAACGGAAGCCGTCCGCCGCAAGCCCTATTCGGTGATCCTTTTGGACGAAGTCGAAAAGGCGCATCCGGACGTCTTCAA
>CAZUXQ010000006.1:0-16624 GCA_964624425.1 uncultured Sutterella sp. | reverse complement strand
CAATAGAGCAGCTCAACAGCTTTGAGCTTTTTTTCTATTGAAATGTCGGCGTTTTCCGCCGGCGCTTTTCTACGTGTTTTTTTAGAAGCCCGCATTTTGTCCCATGCAGTACGTTCTTGCGCTAGACCAGGGTACGACAAGTTCCCGAGCGATTCTCTTCAATCATCGGGCTCAGATCGTTTCGCTCGAGCAGATGGAATTCGCTCAGCATTTCCCTCAGCCCGGCTGGGTCGAGCATGATGCTGCGGAAATTTGGCGCACGCAGCTTTCCGTTGCCAGAGCCTGCTTGAGAAAAGCAGGCGTTTCGCCCAAGGAGATTGCGGCGATCGGCGTCACAAATCAGCGTGAAACGACGGTTGTTTGGGATCGCGCGACGGGCGAACCGATCGCGCCTGCGATTGTTTGGCAGGATCGCAGAACGGACGACCGCTGCGAAAATTTCCGCAGCGCGGGCCTCGAAGCTCTCATCAACGGCAAGACCGGTCTTCGTCTGGATCCGTACTTCTCGGCAACGAAGATCGCCTGGATTCTCGACCGCGTTCCGAATGCGCGCCGACGCGCGGAGCGCGGCGAACTCGCCTTCGGCACGATTGATGCATGGCTCATTTGGAACCTCACGGGCGGCGCCGTTCACGCAACCGACATCACGAACGCTTCCCGCACTCTTCTTTGCGACATCAAGAGCGGACAGTGGGACGACGAGCTTCTGCAGCTCTTCAACATCCCGGAAGCCGTTCTTCCTGCAATTGTCCCGAGCTCCGGCGTGATCGGCTCCTCGCTGCCGGAACTTTTCGGCGAATCGATCGACATCGCCGGCATTGCGGGCGACCAACAGGCGGCGGCCTTCGGCCAGGCATGCTTCACGACCGGCTGCGCGAAGAATACGTACGGCACCGGCGGCTTCCTTCTGATGAATATCGGCGATGCGCCCAAGAAGAGCACGAACCGCCTCTTGACGACGGCTGCCTGGCGCATGGGACATCAGCCTGTTCAGTACGCCCTTGAGGGCAGCGTCTTCATCGCGGGCGCCGTGGTGCAGTGGCTGCGCGACGGCCTGCGCTTCTTCAACGCGGCCGAAGAGATCGAATTGCTCGCCAAGGAAGTGCCCGACAACGGCGGCGTTTATTTGGTGCCGGCCTTCGTCGGATTGGGGGCGCCCCATTGGGATTCGGATGCGCGGGGCCTCCTGATCGGGCTCACGCGCGGCACGACGCGCTCGCACATCGCGCGCGCGGCGCTCGAAGCCGTCGCCTTCCAATGCGCGGAAGTGCTCGACTGCATGCAGCGCGACGCCAGAACGCCTCTGAAAGAGCTGCGCGTCGACGGCGGCGCTTCCCGCAACAATCTGCTCCTTCAGTTCCAAGCGGATATTTCCGGCGTTCCCGTCATTCGCCCTGCAATTACGGAAACGACCGCGCTTGGCGCGGCATTTCTTGCCGGACTTGCATCCGGCCTCTGGTCGTGTTGCGAAGAAATTTCGGATTTGTGGCGCATCGACCGGGTCTTCGAGCCCACGATGAACCTTGACCAACGGGAAAACTTGATGAACCAATGGGCCCGAGCAGTAGGCCGCGCCCGCAAATGGAACCAGTGACATGACAGAAGAAGTCAAACCCATCATTCGCGAAGAACAGTTCGCGAAGCTCCGTGAAGATACGATTTGGGACGTCGTTGTTGTCGGCGGCGGCGCGACCGGAGCCGGCATCGCCGTCGACGCAGCGTCGCGCGGCCTCAAGACCGTGCTCCTTGATGCGCAGGACTTCTCTGCCGGAACGTCTTCGCGTTCGACGAAGCTCATTCACGGCGGCGTTCGCTACATGAAGAACCCTCGCGACTGGGGCCTTGTGCGCGAAGCGCTCAAGGAACGCCGAATCCTCATCCAGAATGCGCCGCATCTCGTTCATGCCAAGCCCTTCATTCTGCCCTGCTACAAGAAGTGGGAGCGCGAGTTCTACACGGTTGGGCTCGGCATCTATGCCGCGATGACTTACGGCGGCTACGGCATCGGCCGCACGAGCAGCCTCTCGCGCGAAGAAACGCTTGCCCGCCTGCCCGGCGTGAAGCCCGAAGGCCTCATGGGAGGCGTGCAGTTTTATGACGGGCAGTTCGACGACTCGCGCCTCAACGTCGCCTTGATGCGTACGGCCTTCAATCACGGCGCCGTCTGCCTCAACTACATGCCCGTCACCGGCCTCGAATACCGCGGCGGCTGGATTCAGTCCGTCACGGCGACAGACAAAGAAACAGGCGAAGAATTCACGCTTCGCTCCAGGATGATTTTCAATGCGGCCGGTCCCTGGGTAGACTCGATTCGCCGTTTCGTTGATCCTGACGCCTCGACGCTCGTCCGCGTCGCGCGCGGCTCGCACATTCTTCTCGACAAGAGCTTCATGCCTGCCGAAACCGGCATGCTGATACCGAAGACCCGCGACGGCCGCGTGCTCTTTGCGATTCCTTGGCACGGCATGCTTCTCGTCGGCACGACCGACGTCGAGCAGCGCGAAGCCGACTTCGAGCCGAAGGCGACGGAAGAAGAAATCAGCTTCATGATCGAAACGGCGCAGGGCTATCTTGCCAAACCCATTGCGCGCGCCGACGTGAAGGCTTCCTTCTCCGGCTTGCGTCCGCTCTTCAATCCGCAGGCAACCGGTTCGGCCGGCTCAACTGCGAAGGTTTCGCGCGAACACGCCGTCATTCCGGAATACGGCAACATGATCACCGTGACGGGCGGCAAGTGGACGGCCTACCGCAAGATGGCCGAGCATGCCATGCTCGTCGCCACGCTGCGCCACCTCATTGAACCGCGCCTCTGCGTGACGAAGACGCTTCCGATCTGCTGCGACGCCAAGTGGAACCCGGCACAGCTCGAAATCGAAGCCGAAGCGTCGGATGCCGCCGACCGACGAGTGGCCGAATATGCGGTCTACTGCCGCGACTATGAAGGCGCCCGCACGGCCGAAGACGTTCTCTTCCGCCGTCTGCGCCTCGGCCAGATGAATCAGGAACGCACCGAAGCGCTTCTGCCGATTGTCGCCGCCGCAATGGCCGGCAAGCCCTACGATATTCCTTGCGAAGTCCGTGCGAAGGAAGAAGCGCTGAAGCTCGCCAAGCTCGCCGAAACGGAAGTGCGGCAGAAGGCGCAGGCAGACGCAAGGGCGGCTGCGAAGGCTGAAGAAACGGCCGAAGCCAAGCCCGAGCAGAAGGCCGAAGGCAAGAAGACCAAGTAATTGCAGCCGCGCTGCGGCCGTCCGCGGAATTTGCCGTGCGGACTGCGCGAGGCGAAAGATTCCTGCTCGAAATTCGAGGGGAGGCGCCGCAAAGCGGTGCCTCTCTCGCATTTTCAACTTTGGAGAAGCAAGCTATGGAATACAGCTTCTGGGGCGGCCTGATGCTCATGCTGCTCATGGCGGATCCTCTCGGCAATATTCCAATCACAATTTCGTGCATGCGCAGCGTGCCGAACAACCGCCGCACGATCGTGCTCTTCCGAGAGTGCATGATCGCGATGGCGACGCTTCTCTTGGCGATGTTCTTCGGCAAGAGCTTCCTTTCGGCGCTCGGCCTTTCCGAGGCCGCGCTTGCAATCGGCGGCGCCGTAATCGTCATGCTCATGGCGATCCGCATGGTGTTCCCGAGTCAAGAAGGCGTTTTCGGCAGCACGCCGGGCGGAGAGCCCTACATCGTGCCGATTGCTATTCCCGCGATCGCGGGGCCGTCGACAATAGCCACGATCGTGATGCTCGCCGCAGCGCAACCCTGCCGAATGCTTGAATGGGGACTCGTCGTAGCAATCACGTGCATCCTGAGCTTCTTCGTGCTCGCGAGCGCCGACTGGCTCGAGCGTCATCTGGGCGCCAAGCTCACGCTTGCCGTCGAACGCCTCACCGGACTTCTGCTTGCGATGCTTGCGACGCAGATGTTCCTCTCAGGTCTTGCATCCTACATTTCGGCGCTTCCCGAAATGCTCGCGAAGTAATTTGTCTCGGGAGCTGAAGAATTCATGCAGACGAAGCGCAAAAATCCGTCCGTTTCAGTGGACGAGCGCGACGGACTTTGAATAAAATCCATTCCTTGACTTTCTTGCCTGTGCGGATTGCTCCCCAATTTTCCACTGGCACCGCATGAACGGGAAGGAAGTCGCTTTTGGTCAAGTCGATTTTCAATGAATCGATGCTCGGAATTCAAAGATATCGGTTCGTCAGAGCCGGCATGCAAGAGAAGCGGCGCCATCCGCTTGTGCCGGTCGACGGCCATCAACTGATTATTAGGTGATCGCAATGAAGACCTTCTCGGCCAAGCCGCTTGAGGTTAAGCGCGACTGGTTCGTGGTCGATGCCAGTGACAAGGTGCTCGGCCGTCTGGCCGCTGAAATCGCTCTGCGCCTCCGCGGCAAGCACAAGCCCGAATACACGCCTCACGTCGACACAGGCGACTTTATCGTCGTCGTCAATGCCGACAAGCTCGTTCTTTCCGCTGAAAAGGCCGGCAAGAAGACCTACTACCGCCACACGGGCTACCCCGGCGGCATCTACAAAACGACCTTTGCTGAAATGCAGGCCAAGCACCCGGGCCGTGCGCTCGAAATCGCCGTCAAGGGCATGCTTCCGAAGGGGCCGCTCGGCTACGCAATGATCAAGAAGCTCAAGATCTACGCCGGCGCCGAACACCCGCATACGGCTCAGCAACCCAAGGTTCTTGATCTCTAAAAAGGATTTTCAAGATGATCGGCAATTACAACTACGGTACCGGCCGCCGCAAGAGCTCGGTCGCTCGTGTCTTCATCAAGCGCGGCTCCGGCAAGATCGTGATCAACGGCCGTCCGCTTGATCAGTACTTCCAGCGTGAAACCGGCCGCATGATCGTCATGCAGCCTCTTGAACTCACTGAAAACGTCGAGGCATTCGACATCATGGTGAACGTTCAGGGCGGCGGAGAATCCGGCCAGGCCGGCGCTGTCCGTCACGGCATTACGCGCGCCCTCATCGACTACGATGAAGGCCTCAAGTCTGTTCTCTCGAATGCCGGACTTGTTACCCGCGATGCTCGCGAAGTCGAGCGAAAGAAGGTTGGCCTTCGCAAGGCTCGCCGCGCGAAGCAGTTCAGCAAGCGCTGATGCCTGCGTCGAAACTGCCGGCACCGGCGCAAGGCGTTCGGTGCCGAACTGGGGGAAAGCCGCTCATGCATGTTCAGTCATGCGTCGAGCGGCTTTTCTGTCGTCTGCGCCGCACGTTCTCATTTGCATGCAGTCCGGCAGTTTCGGCAAGCGGCTTCGTTGGTGTACCATGTCGTCTTGTATGTCCGCCGCTGCAAATGAAGGGTTCGCTTCGAAAGGCGGGCGTTGCGCGGCGGCGGCCCCCATTTTCAGGATTTTGGCAAATGACCGAAGTCAATACCATGAACGCTGCAGCAGATGAAGAAGTGCCGGAGCTGGTTCCGGATCCCATTACGTTTACCGATGCTGCCGTCGCCAAGGTCAAGACCTTGATGGACGAAGAGGGCAACCCCAATCTCAAGCTGCGCGTTTTCGTGCAGGGCGGCGGATGTGCCGGCTTTCAGTACGGCTTCACGTTCGACGAAGTGCAGAATGACGACGACGCCATGATGCAGAAGGGAGGCGTGACGCTCCTGATCGACTCGATGAGCTATCAGTATCTCGTGGGCGCGAAAATCGACTACAAGGAAGATCTGACGGGCGAACAGTTCGTCATCGACAATCCGAACGCAGTCACGACCTGCGGTTGTGGTTCGTCCTTCAGCGTGTAGTCGAAATCGACGGTTCGAGGCAAGGACCAAAAGCGGCGGCGCCGCTTTCAGCGTTTCTGAGAACCGAAATGCCGGAAAGTCAGGCCGGGTAGTACGCGCCGAGAATGCGCGGACCGGCCGCATTCGTGACGGCCGGAAGATTGCCCGGGAGCCCGAGAAGGAACTGACGGGCAAGCCAGGCGAAGGCGGCGGCTTCCGTCTGCATCGGATCGATGCCGAAAGCGTCGGTAGTCGAAACGGCTGTTCGGAGTCCTTCGGAGGCAAGCGCGCGGCGAATCTCATTCATGAGCGTCGGGTTGAGCGCGCCGCCTCCGCAGACATAGAGCGCCTCCGTGCGGGGCGCATGGGCGCGAACGGCATCGGCAATGCAGCGTGCGGTGTACGCGGTGAGCGTTGCGAGGAGATTGTTGGGATCGATGCCCCAAGAGCGTTCGAACGCCGGGTTTTGCGCGAAGCAGCCCGACAGCTTGAGCTTCGCTTCGAGCCAGGCTTCCGAGAAGAGTTCGCGCCCCGTCGACTTAGGCGGTCTGCGCGAGAGGAAGGGTTCGGCCATGAGAATGTCGAGAAGCGGCTCAATGACGCGGCCGGCAAGCGCGAGCGCGCCGTCTTTGTCGCAGGGAAGTCCCAAGCGCCTTGCCGCAAGGTCGATAAGCATGTTGCCTGGGCCCACGTCGAATCCGAAGACGCGCTGATCGGCGTCCGCATTGTTGCCGGACAGAATCGTGATGTTTGAAATGCCGCCGATATTGAGAACGGCCGAAGGCGCCGTCCGACCGAAGACGTCTGCATGGAAGGCGGGCGCAAGCGGCGCGCCTTCGCCGCCTGCGGCAATGTCGCGGCTTCGAAAGTCGGCGACGATGTCGATGCCCGTGAGTTCCGCCAGGCGGGCAGGGTCGTTGAGCTGCAGCGTGAATCCTCTTTCCGGACGATGCCGAATGGTCTGGCCATGCACGCCGATTGCGGCAACGTCTTCGCGCCTGAGGCCGCTCGACAGAAGGACGGCATCGACTGATGCCGCATAGCGTTCGACCAGCTTGACGCCCGCGTCGCCCATGCGGTCGATTTCGTTGTCGGTGCCGGCCGCGAGAGCGAAAAGCGAGGCGCGCAGTTCTTCTTCGAAAGGCACGAAGGCGTGGCCGAGAAGATTCATCCGCCCTTCGGGCGAGAAGCGCGCGAGCACGGCGTCGACGCCGTCGAGACTCGTGCCGGACATGAGGCCGATGATGCAGACCGCATCATCGCGGGAACAAAGCGGAAAAATGGGACGCATGGCGAAAGATTCCGTGCGGCCGCTTCGGGCCGCAGAATTTGTCAGCCGGTCGAAGGCGGGCCGGCCGCGTCGTTCGCAATGGGCTTAAGGCGCACGGACTTTTTCTGCGAACCGGCTTCGGAAGCCTGTGCAGGCTTGGCCGCAGAAGTTTCGTCCTTCAAGGCGGCGTTTTGTTGGGCGGCGAGCTTCGCGTTCTCGTTCTTGACGCCTTGGGCTTCAGCGGCCTCGCGTTCGAGCTGCGCGGCGAGAATGCGTTCGGGCGACGGCTTGCCTTCGATTTCGGCGGCAAGTTCGAAGCGGCGCCGGATCGAGTCGGACTGCTGACGAAGCTGTGCGGTCTGGAAGGCCGACAGGTTTTCCGTGTCGGGCAGATCAGCCGTTTTCGGATTGATCTGCACGCCGTCGATCATGAGCTCGTAATGCAGATGAGGCCCCGTGGCGAGGCCCGTCATGCCGACGTAGCCGATCACCTGGCCTTTTTTGACGCGCACGCCGTTCTTGATGCCCTTGGCGATGCTTCGCATGTGCGCGTAAAGCGTCACGCGTCCGAGACCGTGATCGATCTTGACGTAGTTGCCGAAGCCGTTTCTGTCGAACGCGACGAGCGAAATCGTGCCGTCGGCGGCCGCAAAGATGCGCGAGCCCGAAGGCGCCCGCATGTCCGTGCCGTTGTGCGAGCGCACGACTCCCGTGATCGGATGGCGGCGCAAGGGAGAGAATTCCGAAGAGATGTCCTTGACATCCAAGGGTATGCGCATGAATGTCTGCGATGCGCTGCGTCCGTCGAGCGTGTAGTAGCTTCCGGTCTGAATGCCGTCCTGGAACCAGAAGGCTTCGTAGACGTTCGGCGTCGTCACTCGGCGGCCGTCTTCAACGATCTGCACGGCAAGAAGCTGTCCGTCGCGAACGAAGCGCCCGTCGGCGTACTTCTTTTCGTAGACGAGGCGGATTGAGTCGCCCGGGCGAAGATTCTTCACCGGATTGTCGCTGCCGTCCCAAACGGACTGAAGCGCTTCGAGAACATTAGCCGGAATTTTGAGCGTCTGAGCTGTATCCCAAAGCGTCTTTTCGACGACGCCGGAGACGAGCTCTTCGCGGGTGTCGAATGCATAAGGCAGCACGGCGCTCGCGAGCGCTTCGCCGATGCGCGAAACTTCGATCGTGCGCGAATCGCGCGCATGCGGGCCTTCGAGGTACTGGCGCAGATAAACGAGGCGGCCGTCGGGCGCGACGCCCGCGGAAAAGTGCTGGCCCGCCTGCGGGAAGAGCAGCGTCTTGAGGTCGGGAGTCGAAGAGATGTACTTGAAGGCCTGCTCGTCCGAGATGCCGAATCGGGCGAAAAGCGAAAGAAGCGTCTCGGCACTTGAGGCGACGAGGTGTGCCGGCGTGTAGTCGCCTATCTGCATGACCGAACGAATTTCTTCGGAAAGATCCGGCGTTGGAACGCGGATGCTTGCCATGGCCAGCTTGGCGTTCATGCCGCGAAGACTCGGGCCCGCGACGAGTGCGAGCGCCGCAGCGCCCGCTGCGATCGCCGAAAGCGAAAGAAAAATGCCCGCTTTCATGCAAAGACCCGTCGTCGGGATCTTGAACCGACGCGCGAGGCTGCGCTGCGCTCGGAGAATTTGGCGCCCGAGGCGGCGGTAGTCTTCAGCGATGGAGGTAGGTGCCGGCATGAATGGTCGAATGGCGGAGCGAGAATGCGGACATCATGAAAAGCGCCGGGATGCGCTTCATGCAGCCGGGCGGCAATGCCGATGACTTCTCAAGGGAAATTCAAGGAAATGAAGCAATTTTAGCCGCTTCGACCGCATTGCCGGCACGGCTCTCAACACTTTCTTTCGAAAAATTCGCGGACTTGGATCGTCGACGAAGCTTCCGAAAGCCGTTCCGGTGAGGGACTTCATTTGATTGAAGCGCGGGCAAGATTCGGCTTTCGCAATGTCGGATCGAGCTTTTCGAAAGGCTTCGCAGGAAATTTCACGGGCTTGCATGGCGGCAGATGCTAAAGTATGCAACCGTTCCCGTCTGCTGCATCGAACCGCATCGAGAGCTTCTTCTCGGCGGACGCCGAAAAGCATTTTGAGAGGCGCTTGGCGTGCAGTTCTCGAACGGCGCAGACGCGGGAAAGACGAAATTCTTCAGAGCGTTCCGCGCAAGCCGCTTCTCCTTTGCGGAGCGCTTCCGTCCAATCGACCGGCCTCTTTTTGAAAATGACAGAAGAAACGAAAGCTCAGCAGCATCCAATTACCGATGACATCCGCGAAGCGATGGCGCTTATCGTCCGCGGCACGGACACGTTCCTCATTCAGTCGGAATTCGAGCAGAAGCTCGCCCGCTCGAAGGCGACTGGCGAACCGCTGCGCTGCAAGCTCGGCCTCGACCCGACGGCTCCCGATATTCATATCGGCCACACGGTGGTGCTCAACAAGCTGCGCCAGCTGCAGGACCTCGGCCATACGGTGATCTTCCTTGTGGGCGACTTCACGGCCGCAATCGGCGATCCTTCGGGCCGCAACACGACGCGTCCGCCGCTCACGCGAGAACAGATCGAAGAGAATGCCCAGACGTACCTCAATCAGGCCGGCCTCGTTCTCGACCTTGACCGTACGGAAGTGCGCTACAACTCTGAATGGAGCAGCGCGCTCGGTTCCGCGGGCCTCATTCAGCTCGCGAGCCGCTGCACGCTCGCGCGGCTCCTCGAACGCGACGACTTCGCGAATCGCTTCTCGCAGGAGTTGCCGATCGCGATGCACGAGCTTCTGTATCCGCTCATGCAGGGCTACGACTCCGTGGCGCTCAAGGCCGACCTCGAACTCGGCGGTTCCGACCAGCGCTTCAATCTGCTCGTCGGCCGCGAACTGCAGCGCCAGTATGGTCAGGAACCGCAGTGCGTCCTCACGATGCCGCTTTTGGTCGGCCTCGACGGCGTGCAGAAGATGAGCAAGAGCAAGAAGAACTACATCGGCATCACGGACGACCCGAACGACATGTTCGGCAAGGTCATGTCCATCTCCGACGACCTGATGTGGAATTGGTACGATCTTCTTTCGCTTCGCGGCAACGACGAAATCGCCCGCTTCAAGAAGGAATGCGCCGAAGGCCGCAACCCGCGCGACGTCAAGGCGCTGCTCGCCAAGGAAATTGTCGAGCGCTTCCACGACAAGGCCGCGGCCGATGTTGCGGAAGCCGAATTCGTGAACCGCTTCCGTCAGGGCGCGATGCCTTCGGAAATTCCAGAAATAGAAATTCAGGCGCCGGACGGCACGATTAGTCTCGGCGTTCTCATCAAGCGGACCGGTCTTGCGTCGTCGACCTCCGAGGCAAACCGCAACATCGATCAGGGCGGCGTGCGCATCAACGGCGAAACCGTCGTCGACCGCAAGCGCCAAATCGCCCGCGGCGAATCGTTCGTGCTTCAGGTCGGCAAGCGCAAATGGGCAAAGGTCGCCGTTGCCTGATGGATTTGAGCTGATTCGGAAGGCCGCGAAATGATTGTTCTGCTTCAGCGCGTGCGAAGCGCATCCGTGACGAATGTCGCCGAAGGCAACAAGCGCTTGGGCGCTTGCGCGGCGGGCTACCTCGCGCTTGTCTGCGCGGAGCCGAACGACAGCCTCGAGACGCCCGCGAAGGCGGCGAGAAAGGTTGCCAGGCTGCGCGTCTTTGAAGACGATGCCGGGAAGATGAACCGTTCGATTCTGGATGTCGGCGGTTCGGTTCTCGCCGTTTCGCAGTTCACTCTCGCCGCGGACTGCATGTCCGGCAGCCGTCCGAGCTTCTCGAAGGCCGCGCCGCCCGCGCTCGGCCTCAAGGTGTTCGAGGCTTTCGTCAAGGCGCTTCGCGCCGAAGGACTCGTCGTGGAAACGGGCGAATTCGGCGCGCACATGCTCGTCGCTCTCGAAAACGACGGTCCGGCAACTTTCTGGCTTCGCTTCAAGTGAAGCTTTGGGAGGAACTTTCGGCATCGAGGAAGCAGGTTTTTCCAACAGAAGGAGAGCATCATGAAACTCACTTCCACAACTTTCCCGATCGGCGGCATGATCCCCGCCCGCTGCGCTTTCGGCCGAATCGGCGCCGACGGCGAAACGATCGCATCCGGAAACATCAACCCGGCGCTCTGCTGGAGCGACGTGCCGGCCGGCACGAGGAGCTTCGTCCTCGCCTGCCTCGACGACGACGTTCCGACGGTTTTCACAGAAAGAGACCTCGGCGGCGAAATGCCCTGCACAATGCTGCGCCGCCGCTTCGTGCACTGGGTGCAGGTCGACATTCCCGCTCGCGTGACGACGATCGCCGAAGGCGAACTGTCGAACGAAAAGAAGACGACGCCGGGTTTCGGCCGTCCGGGCATCAACGACTACGCCGGCGGCGAAACGCCTGCGCCGGGCGAAGTCGGCACGGGTTATGACGGCCCGCGTCCGCCCTCGATCGACGCGCGCTGGCATTTCTATCGCTTTATGGTGGCGGCGCTTGACGTGCCGAGCCTCGAACTGGGCAGAACATTCACGTGGGCAGACGCTGCGAAGGCGATGGAAGGCCGCATTCTCGCCACGGCCGAACACGTCGGCCGCTACACGCTCAATCCTTCTCTTGCCGGCTGATTGCGCAGACTTTGTTCTTGCCCAAACGGAGGGGCGCTGTGTCTCTCTCCAGTCAAGCGTTCGCCGGGTTGGCTTGCGCTAAGCCGGCAACATCTTTTTGAGGAGATTATCCATGTATGATCGAAGCCAGCCTTTGGCGGCGGCCGATCCCGCAGTTTGGCAGTGGATTGAGGCTGAAGCCCGACGCCAGGAAGACAATATCGAGCTCATTGCGAGCGAAAACTACGCTTCTCCGGCCGTGATGGCCGCTCAGGGGAGCATCCTCACCAACAAGTACGCCGAGGGCTATCCCGGCAGACGCTATTACGGCGGTTGCGAATTCGTCGACGAGTGCGAAAAGCTCGCAATCGAACGCGCGAAGAAGCTCTTTTGCGAACCTGCGGGCGTCGAGATGGCCGTGAACGTGCAGCCTCATTCGGGCGCGCAGGCCAACATGGCCGTCTTCTTCTCGGTGCTTGCGCCCGGCGACACGATCATGGGCATGTCGCTTGCCGAAGGCGGGCATCTCTCGCACGGCATGCGCCTCAACTTCTCCGGGAAATACTTCAAGGCCGTCTCCTACGGTCTCAATGCCGAAGAAGCAATCGACTACGACGAAGTCGAACGCCTCGCGCGCAAGCATCATCCGAAGCTCATTGTGGCCGGAGCGTCGGCCTATTCGCTTCGCATCGATTTCGAGCGAATGGCGAAGATCGCTCATGAGGCTGGCGCTCGTCTCCTCGTCGACATGGCGCATTATGCGGGCCTTATTGCTGCGGGACTTTATCCGAGTCCCTTCGGACATGCCGACTTCGTCACGACAACGACGCACAAGACGCTGCGAGGTCCGCGCGGCGGAATGATTTTCATGAAGCCCGAATTTGAAAAGGCCGTGAATTCCGCAATTTTTCCAGGCACGCAGGGCGGCCCGCTGATGCACGTCATCGCCGCCAAAGCAGTGGCGCTCGGCGAAGCGCTCGAGCCGGCTTTCAAGGACTATCAGGCTCAAGTCGTGAAGAATGCGGCCGTGATGGCCGAAACGCTCAAGGCGCGCGGTCTGCGCATCGTCTCGGGCGGCACTGAAAGCCACGTGATGCTCGTCGACCTGCGCCCGCTTCGCATTACGGGCAAGGCTGCCGAAAATTTCCTTCATGACGTCGGCATCACGGTCAACAAGAACGCAATTCCGAACGATCCGGAAAAGCCTTTCGTCACGTCGGGCATCCGTCTTGGTTCGCCCGCGATGACGACGCGCGGCTTCAAGGAAAAGGAAGCCGAACTCACCGCGAATCTCATCGTGGATCTCCTTGAGGCGCCGGAAGACGAGGCTGTCCGCACGCGCGTGGCCGAAGAAGTAAAGAAGCTTTGTTCGGCTTTCCCGGTTTACGGCGGCTGAAGAACTTCTGCTGAAAGCCGTAAGCGGGAGCTTCGCAAAGGCGCGCCGGCCTTGATGCCGGCGCGCCTTTGCCTTTTCTGCGTTGGGTTGTCTTTTCCGGCTTGCATGAGCAATTCAGAGAAAATCTTCCAATTTTCTTTTTCTGCCTTCTTCAAAGCGCGGAATTTCTGATTTTTCTCAGCGGAAGGGCGAAAGAAATGGCTGCCGAGCGCACAATAGGGCAGGCGATTGCGGTCCGTCGCGCTAAACTTGGTATTTTCCGATAAAAATAGAGGAGCAAGAATGCGCTGTCCGTACTGTGGTCATGATGCAACGAGCGTGGTGGACTCCCGCGCCCCCGAAATGGGAATGGTCATTCGCCGGCGCCGGCAATGCCTCGCCTGCGGCAAGCGATTCACGACCTTCGAGCGCGTTTCCTTCTCCATGCCGTACATTGTCAAGAAAGGCGGCGCACGCGTCGAATACAGCCGCCGGAAGCTGCGCGACTCCATGGTTCTCGCGCTCAGAAAGCGGCCGGTTTCTCCGGACCGCATCGACGAGGCCGTCGACGAAATCGAACAGAAGCTCGTCATGTCGGGCGAGCGCGAAATCCGCTCGACCCGCGTGGGCGACATGGTGGTCGAAGCGCTTAAGGCTCTCGATACGATCGCCTATATCCGCTTCGCGTCGGTGTACTTCAACATCAACGATCCGGATGCCTTCATCGAAATGATTCAAGGCGCCGTGAAGGAACGCTCCGAACGCCTGGCCAAAAACGAAGCTGAGGGCGTGCAGGCCGAAGGCTCGGAAGCGGCCGCCGGCTCCGAAAGCAGGCCATAAGGAGACGACGCAATGCCTTGGACTCGTGAAGACGAAGCCTACATGCGGCTCGCGCTCGAAGAGGCGAAGAAGGCTTGGCGCCTCTCGCCTCCGAATCCGTCAGTGGGCGCCGTCATCGTGAAGGACGGCGTCATCTTGGGACGCGGCCACACGCAGAAGGCGGGCGGCCCGCACGCAGAGATCATGGCGATTCGCGATGCGCAGGAACGCGGCAATTCGATTGCCGGAGCAACGGTCTATGTGACGCTTGAGCCCTGCGCTCATTACGGGCGCACTCCCCCTTGCGCGAATCGCTTGGCGGACGAAAAGGTGGGCCGCGTGGTGGCCGCCGTGGGCGATCCCAATCCAAAGGTTTCCGGCCGAGGCATAGGCATCCTGCGCGAAGCCGGCATCAAAGCCGAGCTCGGCTGCCTCGAAGAAGAAGCGCGCGAGGTCAACATCGGCTTTCTTACGCGCATGACGCGCGGTACGCCCTGGGTGCGCATGAAGGTTGCTGAGACTATGGACGGGCGCACGGCTTTTCCGGACGGGCGCTCGCAGTGGATTACGGGCGCGGCTGCGCGTGAAGACGGGCACCGCTGGCGCGGACGCGCCGGAGCTGTCGTGACGGGTGCCGGCACGGTGCTCGCGGACGACCCGCAGATGAATGTTCGGCTTCCCGATCAAGTGCGCCAGCCCATGCGCGTCGTGATCGATTCAGAATTGAAGACGCCCGTCGGCGCGAAAGTCGTCGCGTCTGAGGGAGGAAAAACTTTGATCGTCGCGAGTGCGGCCGCGACGCAGGAATGCGAGGCGGCTCTCGTTGCGGCGGGCGCCGAAATCGTTCGACTTCCTTCGGAAGAGAATCCCTCGCGCGTCGACTTGAAGCGTTTGCTTTTAGAATTGGCTGCGCGTGAAGTCAACGAGGTGCATTTGGAAGCTGGCCACGGCTTGAACGGCGCCTTCCTCAATGCAGATCTTGTCGACGAAATGCTTGTTTATATTGCGCCCTGCATTTTCGGTAGCGGCTTGGGTCCGGCCGATGCGGTGCTTCCTGCGTCGCCCGGCGAGGCGCATCGCTGGCGCGTGACCGGCCTTTCGTCCGTCGGCGACGATGTTCGGCTTATTTGTAGGAGGAATTAACTCATGTTCACCGGCATCATTCAGGCAATCGGCAAGGTTCGCGAACCCGAGAAGCTCGGCAACGGCATTCGCCTGACGATCTTTGCTCCCGATCTGGGACTCAAGGATGTGCGCGTCGGCGATTCGATCGCCGTGAACGGCGCCTGCATGACCGTAATCGAAGTCAACGATACGGAATTCAAGGTCGACGTTTCCGCCGAAAGTCTTTCAAAGACGACAGGCCTCAATACGTTCGGCGAGGTGAACCTCGAAAAGGCCATGCGCTTGGGCGACCGCATTGACGGGCACCTCGTTTCGGGCCACGTCGACGGCGTCGGCCAGGTCGAATCGATGGAGCAGGTCGCCGAGTCTTGGCGCCTCGTCATCCGCGCACCGCGCAAGCTTTCGCCGTATCTTGCCTACAAGGGCTCAATCACAGTGAACGGCGTTTCGCTTACCATCAACAGCGTCGAAGATACAGCGCTCGACACTCTCGTTTCGATCAACCTCATCCCTCATACGGTCGAAGCAACGACGCTCAAGCACCTCAAGGCGCAGAGCGAAGTGAATCTTGAAGTCGACACGATCGCACGCTATGTGGAGCGAATGATGGCGATGCGCGACGACGACGCGCTTTTCTGATTGTTGATTGCGCGTACTTATTGCTCAGGCATTGCCGTCCGAGTTCCGAAAATTTATTGGAAGGCCTTCCATCGGTTTCGGCCGCGGAAATTCGTTTCGAAGAGGTTTTCAAGAGCCTCGGGAAGCGTCGAGGAGCACAAAGAAAAAAGGAGAGAGACAGTCTGCAGGCCATTCTTTTCATGCCGATTCAGGTCGGGCCGTGCTGCCGATGTGCATGCGCAGCGCCCGCGGCGGCGTTGCGCAGCCGGGATGCATTGCGGCGAATTCGCGCGTCGGGCGCCGGACTTGTAGTCATTGAGCTTCGGTCTTCGCGCCCGAAGGCCGCACCGCGGAAGCCGATTTCGGGCTTTGGCCTGACGGCTGCGAAGCGGGGCTCAAGGCTGTCGTTGACTTGATGCGGGAAATGGAGCCGGACTGCCGGATCTTCTTTCAAATTTCCCGCGCCGGACGCAACGGAAGCGTCTGCAGGCCTTGGGAGACGCCAGGCGCGCTCTCGCCCGCCGAAGGCGGCTGGCGCGTTCGTGCGCCGAGCGCGATTCTTTTCAGCGACAAGCATGCCCAAGCTTCTCGAGCTTGCGATCAACGAATGCGGCGATATCGCAAAGGCCTTTGCCGGAGGCGGCTGGAATCCTGAAGAAACGCCTGCGCTCCGTGCAGGAAGCGGAGCGTTGCGGGGTGAACTTCATCAACGTTTCGAGGGGCGGCTTGGTGCCCGACGCCGTGATTCCGGAAGAGCCGGACTGCCGGGCGCCTTTTGCCGCAGCCGTGCGCGAGATCGCGGGGCTTTGTTTTTTTCTTCTTGCTCGGCGCATTGTCGAGAATCGAGCAAGGATCGGGGCGGACTCGTCAATCGCGCCGCCCTCGAGCAGGCGGAGAATGTTGCCGACTGAGGCCGGCGGAAAGACGGCCGCAAATGAATATTGGATAAGGACGGAACAAATGCTCGGCAACTTCACTTATTGCAATCCCACGAAGCTTTATTTCGGCGACGAATCGCTCGAGGACCTCAACGCGGAACTTCCGAGATACGGTCCCAAAGTAATCCTCGTCTAC
>CAZUXQ010000005.1:3278-17058 GCA_964624425.1 uncultured Sutterella sp. | reverse complement strand
GACGTCCGAGCCGGGCCGGAAATGCCCTGAAATTGGACGCAGACGGCGCTCGGTCTGGGAACGGATCGTCCCGTTCTTCGAATTCTCTCCGAAAGCGCGCCGGCTGTCCATGCGGCCGATGCAGGTGAAGGCTTGAACAGCGAGCTGAGAAAGGCGGCGAAAGCGCGAGCCTCCTTTCCCGGCGAGACGGCTGACGGAAGCTGCTGCAGCCTGCGGCGGAGAATGCGCCGCAGAAATGGAAGCGGCCGTCTCCTTGCTGGAAGCCGGCTCTTGGAGAGCCTGCAGTCCAGTTTGGCGACCGCTTCGCTGCCTTTGCTGATCAGCCGTTCCCAGCCGGCTTGCCCGCAAAGTTTTCTGCACTTTCCGGTCAGGCCGCCACTCTTGCGCGATGCCGCGCTTCTTCGGCCAAATGTCTGCATGCCGAATTTTTCCTTTATTGCACGGCACTTGAGCGTGTTGCTCTCGGTCGTGCAACAGGAGCTTTCAATCTATCTTCGCGATTTTCTCAATCTTTGTCGGCGCACTGTCGGATGCGGCGAGCCGTTGTCCGTCATCATCGTTTTTCCGTCCTTCTGCATTCGTTCTGCCCGACAATGAGCGTGACGAATCTCGACAGTTTCCTGAAAAGCAGAGCCATGACCGCATTGCTCCAGCAGTTCTGGCAGACGACAGCATGCTGCCTTTCGTCGGGCATGCTCGTGCTGAGCATGATGGACGCGCTATTTTGTCGTGACGTTCGGTGCGGACTCATGACGCTGATGCTCCGGTCGGTCGTTCCAGCCGGAAGCTGAGCCAAGCATCTTTTTCGCAATGCGCGGCTCTTGATGCTGATATGAAAAGAGCGCCGCGATTTCTCAGCGGCGCCCTTCGCTTTTTCTCGATGTCTTCAAGTCAGACGGAATATCAAAGTCCTCAGGCCTTCTTGGTTTCGACCTGAATGAGCGGACCTTCGCTTTCGTCGGCGCCGCACTTTTCAATCGCGCGGCCTGGATAAACGACGGGCGGATAGCCCGCGAAGGTTTCATGCTGCGGCTTCGTTTCGACTTGCTCGAGGCCGGCCTGAGCAAGGTTTTCGGCGAGGCCTTCTGCGATTTCAAGCTTGCGCGCAGGTGCGGCTGACTCTTTTTCAGCTGCGGCGTTTTCAGCGACTGCGGTCTCTATGTCGGCAGCAGAGTCGACAACTTCAGCAGCTCTCGTTTCGATCTGCATGAGCGGCTCTTCAATCGCGGCTTCTGTCGCTTCGGCTTCGGCATCGACAGGTTCGGCCGCTGCTTCGGGAGCAGCTTCAGCAATCGGTTCGACTTCGTCCGAAGCATCGACCGGCGCGGCTTTCGTCTCGATTTGAATCGACTTTTCTTCCGGCTCTTCGAGCGCCGCAAAGATCTTTTTGGCGCGGTCGGACTTTTTGAGCGATGCGGTCTGCGCGTGCTCGGCGGCTTCGCGGAAGGTTTCGCGGACGGCAAGCGACAAGGGCGAGGGCTTCGTTTCGATCTGAACGAGCGGAACGGCGGCTTCGTACGCGGCGAGACGAGCGGCGATCATGTCCTGAGCAGAAATAGTCGGCATCACTTTGCGGAGTTCACCTTCGGTCTTGACTTCGGCTTCCGCTTCCGCCGGCGCTTCTTCGGAAGCGGCAACAGACTTCGTTTCGATCTGAACGAGCTCTTCTTCGGACTGCCCTTCGGTCTGCGCGGCTTCGAGTGCTTCGGCGGCTTCGGTCTCGGCTGCGGTCATGCGCGAGCGGCGGCGGCGCGGACGGCGGCGGCGCGAGCCTTCGCTTGCTTCGGCTTCGGCTGTTTCGGCGGCATCTATGACTCCTGCGGCTTCAAGAGCTTCCTGAGCGCCTTCGGCCGCAGGAGCTTCGGCATCTGTCGTGCGGCGGCGCGAGCGGCGGCGCGAGCGGCGGCGGGACTTTTCGGCGAACTGCTCTTCGGACGCTTCAGCGGCTTCGGGCTTCGCCTCATTCTTGACTTCCGCGGCGGCCGTCTGCGGCGCCTCGTTTTTTTCGACGGAGAGCGCTTCGTCAGCTTCTGCCTTCACCGATTCTTCTGCGGCAGAGGCTTCGACGGCTTCTGTGAGGGGATTTTCTTCGGCTGCGGCGTCCTCAGCGGCCTTTTTCCGACGCGTGCGTGCTCGTTCCATGCAATCCGAGCGGCCGCGGCGCTGTCGAGCGGGCTGTTCGGTCTTTTCCGCCTTGTCGGTATTTTCTGCTTTTTCAGCGGCAGCGGCCTTAGCCTGAGCTTCCGCGTTCGTTGCTGCTTCCGTGCGGCTGCGGCGGTCGGCCTTCTCGGCGCGTTCGAGGCGTTCGCCGCGCTTGCCGCGGCGGTTGAAGCGGCGGCCGCGGGCATTGCGGCTCTTGTCTGAGCGTCCGGACTTCGAGCCCTCGGCGTCTTTCGTTGTTTTGGCGTCGTCTTTCTTTTCTTCGTCTTCAGACTTGCCGAAGAAGAATTCGGCGATGCGCGCGAAGAAGCCCTTCTGCGCGGCAGCGGGCTGCAGCTGCGCGGCATGTCCCTTCTGACGGCGGCCGTCGTGCTTCTCCGCGGTCTTTTCCTGCCTTTCGACGTGTTGCGGCGCCGGATCGCGTTCGATGAGATTCTTGATTACGGGAACCTGCTTCTGGCGCTGGGGCTTGTCTTCCTGAGACTTCTGGGCATACGGATCGTCGGTCGTCGTCTGAATTTCTTCGGCCAGCGTGAAGCTCGCCTGATGCTTGTCGAGGCGTTCGTCGTCCTGACGAATGCGTTCGACGTGGTAGTGCGGCGTTTCGAGATAGGTGTTCGGCACCAGAATGATCGGCACGCGATGACGCGCTTCGAGCTTCGTGATGTCGTTTCGCTTTTCGTTGAGGAGGAACGTCGCGACGTTGACCGGAACCTGAGCCTGAACGGCGCCCGTGCCTTCCTTCATTGCTTCTTCTTGCAGGATGCGCAGCACCTGGATTGCGCAGCTTTCCGTGTCGCGGATCACGCCGACGCCGTTGCAGCGCGGGCAGGTGATGTGGCTGCCTTCGGAGAGCGCTGGACGCAGACGCTGTCGCGAGAGTTCCATCAAGCCGAAACGGCTGATCTTCGCAGTCTGAACGCGGGCGCGGTCGAAGCGGATGGCGTCCTTGAGGCGCTGCTCGACGGCGCGCTGGTTCTTTGCGTCGGCCATGTCGATGAAGTCGATCACAATGAGGCCGCCCAAGTCGCGCAGACGCATCTGGCGGGCGACTTCATCGGCGGCTTCGCAGTTCGTGCGGAAGGCCGTTTCTTCGATGTCGGCGCCGCGCGTGGCACGGGCGGAGTTGACGTCGATCGCGACGAGCGCTTCGGTATGGTCGATCACAATGGCGCCGCCCGAAGGCAGCGGCACCGTGCGCGAGTAGGCCGTTTCGATCTGCTGCTCGATTTGGAAGCGCGTGAAGAGAGGAATGTCGTCGCGGTAGCGCTTCACGCGGTCGATCATGTCGGGCATGACGTGCGCCATGAATTGGCGGACCTGCTCGCAGACATTGTCGGTGTCGACGAGAATTTCGCCGATTTCGGGCTGGAAGTAGTCGCGGATGGCGCGAACGACGAGGTTCGATTCTTCAACGATGAGGAACGGCGCCGGATTGATGCGCTTCAGGGGCTTGCCGTTCATGATGGGTTCGGATGTTGTGTTGACTTTGCGGCAGCCGTTTTCTTCCGTTGCGAATTCGTACTGGGGCTTCGCCGCGTCAACGATCGCGTTCCAAAGCTTCAGGAGGTAGTTGAGGTCCCACCGGAGTTCTTCGGTCGTGCGGCCGATGCCGGCCGTGCGGGCGATCGTGGACATGCCGTTCGGCACGTCGAGGCGGTCCATCGCCTCGCGCAGTTCTTGGCGTTCTTCGCCTTCGATGCGGCGCGAAACGCCGCCCGCGCGCGGGTTGTTCGGCATCAGAACGAGGTAGCGGCCGGCAAGGCTGATGAAGGTCGTGAGAGCTGCGCCCTTGTTGCCGCGTTCTTCCTTTTCAACCTGAACGATGAGTTCCTGGCCTTCCGTGATGGCTTCGCGGATCGTGGCCGTTCGGTAGTCGACGCCTTCCTTGAAGTAGGCGCGAGAGATTTCCTTGAAGGGAAGGAAGCCGTGGCGTTCTTCGCCGTAATTGATGAAGCAGGCTTCAAGACTCGGCTCGATGCGGGTCACGATGCCCTTGTAAATGTTGGACTTCCGAGCTTCGCGGCCGGTCGTCTCGATGTCGATGTCGACGAGCTTCTGGCCGTCGACGATGCCCACGCGCGTCTCTTCGGGATGCGTGGCGTTGAAAAGCATTCGCTTCATGAGCACTCCTTCGGGCGCCCTGTCGCGGGCGCAAAGCGTGCCACTGAAGTAAAGCGCGTTCGTATGTCGTGCGGCGCGGAATGCGGCCGATCCCGGGTGTGTGCCGAGGATGGGCGCGGGAACGCCTCGGGGCCAAGGGTGCGGCCCGAGAGTCCGATTTGCGGCTGCTTCGCTGAAAACGAAGATTTTCGCGCGTCGAACGCATTGTTCCTTTCGGCTTCGTGTTGTCCGGGCGGAGGACTCAAATCCATCCGGCCGTCGGCGCAATGGGGAGAGCTGCTTGGCCGAATCCGTCCTCCGACCGCCGGCTCAAGGCTGGCGGCAGCGGCGACTTGCCTGCCGCGCAACGGTCGAACGGAACGGCCGGAAGGCTCAATCCCTCACAGAAGTCCGCTTCCGAATTGTCTTTTCTCTCGATCGCCGCCAGGCGTTGGAAGAGCGTCGGGCACTCGGCCGAAAGAAAAAAGCTGCACGCCGTTCTTGCGACGACGGAAAGGCGCGGGCGACGATTCTCGCGAGCCGGCCGCGCAGCGGTTTCGATCAAAAGAGGACGGAAGAAGGCAGAGGGCGAAAGACAGCGGATCGAGACGATTTGCTTCTGAAACGTCGTCTCTCGGCGAGGAGCGGGCGGGCTCGATTTTCCGTTCGTTCGGAAAAGAGCGCGCACTGATTCCGCTTTCAGCCGTCGCAAAAAATCCGCAAATGTCTTCAACGCACTCGCATCGTCCGTCAACTCGGGTGAAATGCTGCGGCGCCGTCTCTCGAGGAGGCGTCCTGCGCCCTAATGCGCATCGCCAAGAGGCGGCCGAGGCCGCCTGCCTTGTCAACGGTGAACGTAATTCTTTAAATCACTGGCATCAGCAGATGCGCCGACAGCGCACCGGCTGAAGTTCGGGCGGCATGCGCAATGGGCAAGCCCTGAGGGGTGCAGGTCGACGCCCCGTTCCGACACGCTCAAGCATCGAATCCCTCGCCGAGGGACGTGCGGGCAAAACGTCGCCGGTGTTCGTCGAACCGCGCTCCGCGACGGCTTTCGCGCTGGTGCGCGGCAAAGCGTCAAGCGAAGAACTCAAAGGACTTGCGGCATTCCGAACGCCGCCGCGATCAAATAAACAAAAACCAAAACGCTGCTCGAGCTCCCGTGTCCGTGCCGATCGGCCGTCGGCGCCGTCGAGCTTTTCAAGCTCCAAAGGCGCGTCCGCTCAGGCATTTTCAAGTTCATCTCAGGCAGCACAAATTCTTTCTCGAACATGCGACAATGCTCGAACCTTCAAGGCTCGGAGCTTTTTTGGAGCACATGCCGATATTCTGCCGCCGCTAAAGGATTCCCCGTTGCGGCAACTGCTAAGTATAGACGATGTCCGCTTCCGCTACACATGAAATCATCCCTCAGTCTTCCGCTTCGCTCGCCGTTCTCCCGGCAGATCGGGTGACGTATGTTGAGATCGGCGAAAACGCTGCAGGACAGCGGCTCGACAACTACCTGATCAAGATGGCCAAGGGCGTGCCGAAGAGCCATATCTACCGCATCATCCGCCAAGGCGAAGTGCGCCTCAACCGCCGCCGGGCCAAGGCCGAAGAGAAGCTCGAAGCAGGCGACGTCGTGCGCATTCCGCCGATGCGCGTCTCCAAAAAGCCGGCAACGGCTGCGCCTGCAGCCCCTTTGAAGGATGCGCATCTTCCGATCCTTTTTGAGGATCGTCATCTTCTTGTCGTCAACAAGCCGGCAGGCATTGCCGTGCACGGCGGCTCGGGAGTCTCGCACGGCCTCATCGAACGCCTTCGCGCGACGCGCCCCGAAGAGCCGATGCTCGAGCTCTGTCACCGTCTCGACAAGGAGACGAGCGGTGCGATCATTATTGCCAAAACCCGAAAGGCGCTCGTGCGCATGCATGACCTCATGAAGGAAGGCAGGGTCGAGAAGCACTATCGCGCGCTCGTTTTGGGCGACTGGACGAATGAACGCCGACACGTGAAGCATCCGCTTCGGCGCTACCTTCTTGCATCGGACGAGCGCCGCGTCAAGGTCGACCCCGAAGGCATGCCGGCGCATACGATCTACACGCTTCTGGAGCGCTTCGGTGCTGTGAGCTACCTCGACGCGGAGCTCAAGACCGGCCGCACGCACCAGATCCGCGTGCATTCCCTTTCGGAAGGCCATCCGCTTGTGGGCGACGACAAATACGGAGACTTCGAATTCAACAAACGCTGTGCGCAGGGAGAGCTCGGCGTGCCCTTCAGGCGCATGTTCCTTCATTCGGCGCTTCTGCGGTTCGAGCATCCCGTGACGGGCGACGCCCTTGAAATCCGAGCGCCGCTCCCGGCCGAATGCGAAGCGCTTCTCGAAGCGCTGCGCGCTGCAAAGAATAGTTGAGGCAAAGAGTTATGAAATTCGATAAAACCGCAGCGCCAGTGGGCGGCTACGATCTCATCGTTTTCGACTGGGACGGCACGATTTTCGACACGACCGCGGGAATTGCCTTGAGCATTCAGCATGCGGCCGAAAAAATGAGGCTGCCGGTGCCGTCGACAGCGAAGGCGAAGTCCGTAATTGGGCTTGGCTGGCGCGATGCCCTCAAGATGATCTTCCCGACGCTTCCCGCCGAGGAGTACCCGGTCTTCACGCAGCATTACGCCGAGCGCTATCGCCCGGCGGAGAGCGAGTTTCATCTTTTCGCCGGCATTGAAGAGGTTCTCGCGGGACTCAAGGCTTCGGGCATCGAGCTTGCCGTGGCGACCGGGAAAAGCCGCCGCGGGCTCAACCGCGTCTTGGATCAGACGGGCCTCGGGCAGTATTTCGTCGCGACGCAGACGGCCGATGAGAACCTCCCGAAGCCTAATCCTGAAATGCTTGAAGCAATCGGCATGAAAACGGGCATTGCCCCCGAGCGCACGATCATGGTGGGCGATACGATGCACGACCTCTTCATGTCGCGCCGCTACGGCTGCCGCGGCATCGCCGTGACTTACGGCGCGATGACGAAGGAAATGCTCGCCGAGGGAGAACCCGTCGTCGTTTGCGGCAGCGTCGACGAGCTTGCGCGAGCGCTCGGCCGGATCGATTGAGTTCGCTCAATCCCTTCAGTTTTTTTGCGAGGCTTCGCAGTGTCGGGGCCTCTTTTTTTGTTTCAGACGCCCGTCAAGGGATGGCGTGGCGTTAGTGAGCAATCGCTTTGCAAATTTCTCTTGCAAATCGGCTTAAATCAAGTTGAAGGCATTTTCTATAGGGGAAATGCCTGATGCATTCGCATAAGCGCTCAGGTAGTCTGGAAAAGCATTTGCCAAGAGGGGCGACTTTTCGCTCAGAAAAGCCGCCCCATGTCAGACAAACTCTCAAATCAACGGCTCGAGTTCGTCCTCGACCGTCTTTGCCATGTTTGAAAACATTTACTTTTATCTGTTCCTCACGCTGCTCTTCTTCGGGATCGGCGACATTTTCGGCACACTGACGAAGGCCAAGCTTTCGGCCGTGTTTGTGAGTCTTTTCCTCTTTCTCATCTGCTTCGTGACGGGCGTCATCCCGCCCGACATCATCAAGCAGGCCGGTCTTACCGACGCCGGCAAGTGGGTCACGCCCTTCATAGTCTTCTCGATGGGCACTTCGATCAACCTGCGCGAATTCATCGCCGAATGGCGCACGTTCGTGACGGCCGTCTTTTCGATGATCGTCGTGGCGGTCGCCGGTCTCGCGCTGATGCCCCTGATCGGCTACAACGAAACGATCGTGAGCGTGCCGATCATCAACGGCGGCATCGTCGCCACGCAGATTATGACGAGCGCCGCGCTTGATCAGGGTCTGCAGCTTGCGGCGGCTTTGGGCGCCATCGTCTACGCTGTGCAGAAGTTCGTCGGCACGCCGATCGCGTCCTATTTCGGTTTGCGCGAAGCGCGCATCCTTGTTGAGGAATACCGTGCCGGCAAGATCCGAGCCACGGGCAGCAAGAAGGCCGGATCCGGCGACGCGCCCGCCAAGCCTACCTTCTTTGAATCCCACAAGAAGTACTACGGCGATTTCGTCTCGCTTGCCATTTGCGGCTTTTTTGCTTGGGTCTCGCACCTTCTCGGCATGTACACGGGCCTCGCCTCTTCGATCTGGGCTCTTATTCTCGGTACGGTTGTTTCCGTTACAGGCGCCTTCCCGAAGAACATCTTGAAGCACTCGAACTCTTCGGGCATCTTCAATGTCTTCATTTTTGCAACGATCATTCCTTCGCTCGCACAGATCAAGATGGGCGACCTTGCCACGCTCGGCTACTCGCTCGTCATCCTCTTTGCGGTGACCTGCGCCGTACTCTTCCTTTTCTTCTACGTGCTTCCCTTCTGGAAGCTCCTCGGTTCGCGAAACATTGCCATGGGCGTGTCGGTGGGCCAGCTTCTCGGCTTCCCGGCTACATATCTTGTCGTCAATGAGGTGTCGAAGGCCGTCGGCGAAAACGACGCAGAACGCCAGTATATTTCCGACGTTCTGATGCCGAAGTATCTCGTATCGGGCTTTGCTACGGTGACTTCCTGCTCGATCATCATGGCCGGCATCTTCCGGGACTTCCTGCAGCCGTAATCCTGCATCCGCTCGTCGGGCGTGCGGTCTTTTTCGGGGAGGCTCGCCTTCCGTGCGAAGATGTTTGCTCGACGAGTCCCCCAAAGCGTAGATCTCGGTCGACCGCAATCCGATGCGTTCGGGATCTCTTTTTTCCGCAAGAAAGGTGATAAGCATGATCAAATTCGACTTTGACCCTCAGGACTATCCTTACGCCTCCAAGCGTCACGTGGTCTACGCCAAAAACGGCATGGCCTGTGCCGGCAATCCGACTTCCGCGTCCGTCGGCCTTCAGACGCTCATGAAGGGCGGCAACGCCGTCGACGCCGCGATCGCCATGGCAAGCGTCTATCCGGTTGTGGAACCGACCGGCAACGGTTTGGGCGCAGACTGCTTCGCGATCATTTGGTTCAAGGGCAAGCTTTACGGCATCAACGGCTCGGGTCCGGCTCCGAAAGCCAACTCGGTCGCCGCTCTCAAGGCTCGCGGCTACGACAAGATCCCGTCCTACGGCGTCGAGCCGATCAACGTTCCGGGAGCTGTTGGCGCCTGGATGGCGATGCACGAACGCTTCGGTTCCATGCCGCTCGAAGAAGTGATGGCGCCAGCCTGTTTCTACGCCGAAAACGGCTATCCGGTTTCGCCGAACGTCTCGCGCCTTTGGGAAGAAGCCTGGCAGATTTATTCAAAGTACAAGGATCGTCCGGAATTTCAGGGCCTCTTCGATACGTTCATGGATAAGGGTACCTGGTACCGTCCAGGCGACGTCTTCCGGTCGCAGGACATGGCCAACACGCTGCGTCTCGTCGCCAAGACGAAGGGAGAAGCGTTCTATCGCGGCGAACTCGCTGAAAAGATGGATGCCTTCTTCAAGAAGCACAACGGCTTCCTCACGAAAGAAGACCTCGCTGCTTATAAGCCCGAATGGGTTGATCCGATTTCAGTCAACTACCGCGGCTACGATGTGTGGGAGCTGCCGCCCAACGGTCACGGCATCACCGTTCTCATGGCGCTGCAGATCCTGAAGGGCTTCGAATTCGGCGAACGCGACTGCGCCGATACGCTCCACAAGCAGATCGAAGCGATGAAGCTTGCCATGACCGATACGGCCAACTATGTAGCCGAACCCTCCTACATGAAGGTGACGGTCGACCAGCTTCTTTCCGAACGCTACGCCGCAGACCGCCGCGCCCTGATCGGACGGGAAGCCGTCATGCCGACGGCAGGCGACCCGACGTACCATTCCACGATCTACTTCTGCTGCGCCGACAGCGAAGGCAACATGGTGTCCTTCATTCAGTCGAACTTCCGCGGCTTCGGCTCGGGCATCGTCGTGCCGGGCACCGGCATCTCCTTTAATGACCGCGCCGAAAACTTCAAGTTCGACGAAAACCATCCAAACGCGCTTTTGGGCGGCAAACGTCCGTACCATACCATCATTCCGGGCTTCCTCACGAAGAACGGCGAAGCGGTGGGTCCGTTCGGCATCATGGGCGGCTTCATGCAGCCGCAGGCCCACGTACAGATTGTTCAGAACATGATCGACTGGCACCTCAATCCGCAGCAGGCTCTCGACGCGCCGCGCTTCCAGTGGATCGGCGGCAAGAATGTCGAAGTCGAGCAGGATACGCCCAACCATGGCATCCGCCTCCTGCAGCGTCGCGGCCACAACATCATCGTTCAGCCTGACCCGTACCACATGGGTCGCGGCCAGATAATTCTGCGCGACCGCAACGGCGTGCTCTGCGCCGGCACGGAAAAGCGTACCGACGGCCAGATCATGTGCTACTAATCCTTAGTTTCGATCTTCGGCAATCTGTCCGTCCGACATCTGGAGGACGGCTGAAGACCTCGAATGCGGCAAAGCCGCCCGCGAGGAGCAATCCTTCGGGCGGCGGCTTTGCTATGGGTGTCAGAATACGCGTGCCGGGGCTCCCATGGTGATGTCCAAGACGAACTCGAGGAAGCGCTCTGCTCCTGCAACGCCCTTGCATCCGCTGCTAGGCCGACGTGAGGCCGATCAAGCGCTCGGGATGCGTGTAGTTGTTTGCGCGGCCCCGGCGGCAGAAGGCGGTCAGCGTCATGCGAGCCTTTTGAGCGACTTCAATGGCAAGCGCTGTCGGCGCCGATACGGCGAAGACGATTTCGATGCCGCACATCGCCGCTTTCTGCACCATTTCGTATGAAGCGCGCGAGCTGATGATGAGGGCGCCTTCCCGCCAGTCTGATCGAGCTCGCAGGCCTAGGAGCTTGTCGAGCGCTACGTGGCGGCCTACGTCTTCGGCGCCTCCTGCGAAGCTGCCGTCCGGATGCACCCATACAGCCGCGTGCGTGCAGCCCGTAAGGCGACCGAGCTTTTCGGCATCATTCAGAAATCCGATCGCACGATCGTAGCCGGCCATATCAAAGGTCTGCGTAAAGGGCAGAATCGGCGTCGCGCGCACGGCTCCGTCGAGCGACTCCACGCCGCAGATGCCGCAGCCGGTGCGCCCGGCCATCGAGCGGCGTCGAGCTTTGAGATTCCAGAAAGCTTCGGAGGAAATTGTGAGATTTACGGCTTTGCCGCGGCAGGCATCTTCGACCGAGATGTCGTAGATCTCATCAAAAGAACCCGCAATCCCTTCAGCGAGCGTGAAGCCCAAGGCGAACTCTTCGAGCATCGTCGGGGTCGTCATCATGACGGCGTGCGAGATGCCGTTGTAGACGAGAGCGACGGGAATTTCTTCGGCGACCCAATCTTCGTCGAGACCTGCAGTGCCGCTCTGCGCAAGGCGCGTAATTTCAAGGAGCCGAGCGCCTTCGGGCATGCGCGAAAGGGTTGTCGGGACAAAGCCCGGCATCTCAAGCGTCGAATCGTCGATCACGTTCGTCCCGAATACGGCTTCGGGCGAGAGCGCGTTCAGTGCTGGATGGAAGTTCGGCATGGCGGGTTTCTCATGCAGGTGAATCGAGCGGAGTGTTCTGAATTAAGCGGCGAAGGCTCTCGCAAGTCCTTCGATCACCACGGTTTCGACTTCGGGCACGAAGGCTTCGCCTTTCGAGAAATAGGTCGGGAAGGATGAGCCGCATTTTTTGCAGACATGCAGGCGGTGAGCTTCATCGGCTTCGTCGTGAACGTATTCGAGATCCGAGACGACGCTGTCGCCGCAGACGGAGCATCGGATTCGCTCGTACTTCCAGGAAGCGCCGCAACAGTTGCAGAATAGCTTCTTTACATTCCCGGAGCGTTCGGTCGGGACAACGGCGGCGAGGTCGGGAAGTCCGCCGCAGACCGGACACGTGTTCGGGCGGTCGTAATCGACGACCGGATCGTCTTCGGCCTCGAGAACTGCAGAGGCCTTCTCGGCGAAGGCTTCAAAAAAAATGCGAGTTGTGAGGGAAATCGCAATCGCAAGCGGAAGCGCTTCCGAGGTCGCGGCCTTCTCGTCCATAAGGACGGACAGAGCTTTGTCGGCGAATCGCCCGGGATTTGTTGCCGCCAGCTTTGGAAAGTCGCCCGTGCCGACGATGGAAAAGTCTGTGATTCCCGACGAGACTCCGAACGATGTCTCGACGGTCTTCGCCATGCGTTCGAGCACGCGCAAGAGCGCGCCCGGAGCGATGTTGAGGCAGCCCGTTTCGGCGAGATGAATTTTGCCGCGAAGAGCTTCGGCGACAATGTTCTTTTCGGGCATCGAGAACCGCACGTCTTCATCGGTCAGCCTGTTGACGATGTCGGCTTTTTCGAGAAAGACCGGACGCAGACGGGCGAGCTGCGCGCGTACGGCCTCGTCTTTGTGGCCGGCGTACTTTTCGAGAACGCGTTCGATGTCGTTGCGGGTCATATCTTGAAAGTCCTTTTCTTGTTTGCTGTTGCCTCAAGCGCAGCGAACGCTTCGTAAGGAGGCGTTCGCTGCGCTTGAGGCTTCCCTCGCCGCAGGCGCCGGAGAACACACGGGGCGGGGAAGCCGATTGGAAGAGGCGATTATTTCTTCGCGTCGTTCTCGACCGTTACGTTCTTGCCGAGAGCGATTTCTTCATTGGCCCAGTAGCCCCAGTGGTAGGCCGCATCTGATTCGCTTACCTTTCCGTCGCCGAACATAATGCGGTATGTGCCGCGGTAGGGCTGGAAGATCCCTGCGCCCAGATAAATGTGGGCGATGCCGACGAAAGTCGTCAGGAAGAAGAACACGTCGTGAATGAGACGCGCCCAAAGCATCGTCTCGGCGCTGAAGTCGACCTTCAGGCCGCCATTGGGAAGAAGACCGGTTTTGAGCCACAAGACGAGGCCCGAAAGCGTCATGATCACGCAGAAGAAGAGAAGCGCGCCGTCGGCAAGACGCTGCGCGGACTTCACGTGATGCTGCGGAGGCATATGCACTTTGCTTGGGGCGAAGAGATAGAGCGGGAACTTCATCGCCCAGGCGTAGTCGTCTTTGTCCCACTTGCCGAAAATGTCCTCCTTGAGGAGGTGCGCGGCGCCCGAAGGCGACTTGAGAAGCGCATAAATCGGCACGAGGATGAACGGAACGGCGACGATGCGGTGCAGCATGCGCATGGCATGCGTGAAGTCTCCGCCCATGATGCTGCCGCCCAAGGTCGGCCAAAAGACGAAGAGGCCCGTCACCGCAAGGACGATGCACCCGATGGCGACAACGCCATGCGTGACGCGGGTCAATAGCGAATGCCGTTGAATGTAGCGGGTCATGTGACAAGCTCCTTACTTCGAGGCGTTGATGTGGTTGCAGGAGGCTTCCTTCTCGAGGAGCGCCTTGACTTCGCGGTCGGCGAGCGCGCGCTGTTCGGGCGTCCAGCTCTTCTTGGCCTCTTCAATCGTGACGTCCTTGCGGCGGTAGCCGATGGCGGCCAAGAAGGAAACGGCGAGGCCTGCAACAACTGCAGCCGTGCCGATGGCTGTGACGGGCTTCATCGCCTGTATTGCCGGGATGAGCGTATTGGGCTTCGGATCGGTCGGCAGGC
>CAZUXQ010000005.1:0-3268 GCA_964624425.1 uncultured Sutterella sp. | reverse complement strand
GCCATAGGCTTAGTGACCGAATTTCAGGACGCTCAGCACGTGCAGGCCGCCCATTTCATGCTCGCCGTAGAGCTCAGCCTTCTCGAAGCCTTTAGCCTTCAGAAATTCGACGCGCTTTCTGCCGATTTCGAGCATTTCTTCGCGCGGACCGAACTTGAGGGCTTCCGGTTGGCAGGTCTTGACGCAGGCGGGCACTCCGCCTTCCTCAAGACGGTCGAGGCAGAGCGTGCACTTGTCGATGCGGCCGTCTGTCGGACGGAAGCGCGGCACGTCGAAGGGGCAGGCAGACTGGCAGAAGGTGCAGCCGTTGCACTTTTCGGTGTCGAAAGCCACGACACCCTGCTCGGTTTTGTACAGAGCGCCCGAAGAGCAGGCGGCGACGCAGCCCGCATCCGTGCAGTGGAAGCAGGAGCGGCGTCCGATCGCCCAGTTGATCGGGCGGAACTTGTCGCTCGAAGGCTTCTCGTCGAACGTCATCACAAGGCGCGTGTCGCCGTTGAGGTTCGGAGGATTCTGATAGGTCCCGTGAAAGGGATTTTCATTGAGTCCCAGCGGCGAGGGAAGGACGTTCCATTGCTTGCAGGCAACCTGACAGCCCTTGCATCCCGTGCAGTGGGACGAGTCAAAGAGCATGGCGACTTCTTTTTTTTCAGCCATTTTCCAATTTCCTCCTTACTCAGGCTGCTTTCTCGAGGTTGACAAGGAAGGCCTTGTATTCGGGGATGTACGACATCGGGTCGCCGACATTTGGCGTGAGGTCGTTGACGTTGTCGCCCGTTGCAAACGAAGTGGCCCAGGAGAAGTGGTGGGGCATGCCGACCACGTGGGTGAGCTTTCCGTTTACCATCATGGGCTTCATGCGGATCGTCACCACGGCGGGCACCTTGACGTTGCCGCGGTTGTTCCAGACGCGGACCATGTCGCCGTTTTTGATGCCCTTTTCCTTGGCGAGCTCTTCGGAGATCTCGACGAAGTTGCAGGGCATGATTTCATTGAGCCATGGGATGTTGCGCGTCTGCGTGCCCGACTGCCAGTGTTCGACCACGGAGTAGGTCGTGACGGCGTACGGGAACTCTTCCGCATCGGCTCGGCGTACGGACGGGTCTTCCGTATAGAGCGCCATAGGGGCGTTCTGTCGGCCGTTGAGGACGTTCTTCGTCGGGGATTCCCAAGGTTCATAATGTTCGGGAAGAGGACCGTCTCCCATCGCGTAGGAGAAGAGGCGGGCGTGCTGTTCCCACGTCATGAAGAAGGCGTTCGTGTCGGGGGGCGCCGCCGTGACGAAGTCGCCCACGTCGTGCTGGATCCACTTCGAGCCGTCCCACTCAACGAGCGCGCGCTTCGGATTCCAGGGCTTGCCGCTCGGATCGGAAGAGGCACGGTTGTAAAGAATGCGACGGTTGTTCGGCCAGGCGAACGACCACTGCGGGTAAAGACCGAGACCGGTGGGATCGTCCTTCGAGCGGCGCGTCATCGGCTGCTTCATCGGATCGAGCTTCGTCTCTTCATTGTTGTAGTAGCCGGAGAAGATCCAGTTGCCGCAGGCGGTGGCGCCATCGGCCTTGAGTTCGGAATAGCCCTTCAGAAGCTTTCCGGTCTTCACATCGAAGCCGTTCAGTGCCCAGCAGAGCGCACGGATGTCGAACTTGCCGTCGATCTCATAGCGCATCTGCGCCTTGAGGATCTGCTCGGGGCAGGCACCGCCTTCTTTTTCGTAAAGCGCACGGATGCGTTCATAGAGAAGCTCGAGGATTTCAAAGTCGCTCTTGCATTCTCCCGGTGGTTCGATCGATTTTTCGCGCCACTGAATCCAGCGGCCGGAATTGTTGATCGAGCCGGTCTTTTCATAAATGAGCGCGGCCGGAAGGAAGTAGACCTCAGTCTGCACTTCAGAGGGCTTCATGTCGGGAGCCTTCCAGAAGAGCGCCGTTTCGGTATAGAACCAGTCGGCAACCACGAGCCAGTCGAGCTTAGCCATGGCCTGGCGGGCGTGCTTGGCGTTCGGGGTGGAGTGCGCGGGATTCATGCCCCAGCAGAAATACCCCTTCGTGTTGTTGTCGCGCATGTTGTTGAAGGTGGTGATCGTTGCATAGTCACCATACGTCTTCTTCGGACTCACCTTCGGGAGAAGGTCGTAGCAATAGTCGTTTTCGACCGCGGCATTGCTGCCGAACCACTCGCGCAGAGCCGAAACCCAGAACTTGGGCTTGTTCGTATAGTAACCGGCTGCATACGTTTCTTTTTCGAGGTAGTCGCGAAGGGTCGGGTGGCTCTTGCCGGTCGGCCAGCTGAGATAGCCCGGAGCCTGGTGGCAGGAGACACCGACGTCGGTCGAACCCTGCACGTTCGGTTCGCCGCGAAGGGCGTTAATGCCGCCGCCCGCGATGCCGATGTTGCCGAGCAGCAGCTGGATGATGCACATGGCGCGGCAGTTCTGGCTGCCGTAGGTGTGCTGCGTCTGACCGAGTGCGTAGAGGATGGAGCCTGACTTGTCGGGACGACCCGTGGAGGCATAGACCTCCCAGATCTTCAGCATGACTTCCTTGTCCATGCCGGTCACCTGAGAGACGAGCTCCGGCGTGTAGCGGGCGTAGTGGCGGGCGAGGACGTTCAGGACGCAGTTCGGGTGCGTGAGCGTTTCATCGCGATGCGGAACCTTGAGTTCGGGCGGCGTGAATTCCGGTGTTCCGGGTGCGTTCACCCAGGAGTAGGCACCGCCTTCGGAGGTGTCCCAGCGCTGGTAGTAATCCACATCGTAGCCCCAGGTGGCGGAGGAGTAGGACTTCGTCTTCTCGTTCCAGCCGGAAAAGAGCCCCGTCTCAACATCGAACTTGTAGTCTTTCGTGAGAATGTCGGCTGCGTTCGTGTAGGCAACGATGTAGTCGCGGTGATAGAGCTTATTCGAGATGATGTAGTTGATGAGACCGCCGTAGAAGGCGATGTCGCTGCCCGGGCGGATCGAGCTGTAGAGGTCGGCTTGCGCGGCGGAGCGGGTGAAGCGCGGATCCACAACGATCCAGGTGGCACCGCGATCCTGCGCACGTTCAACCCAACGCGAGGAGAGCGGATGATTCTCAACGTTGTTCGAGCCGATCGACAGGATGACGTCGGCATTCTGAAAGTCGCACCAGTGCGAGGTCATCGAACCGCGGCCGAAGGACGGAGCAAGACCTGCAACGGTCGAGCTGTGGCAGACACGCGTCTGGTTGTCGATCGCGACCACGCCGAGAGAACGCATGAACTTCTGAACCAGCCAGCCTTCTTCATT
>CAZUXQ010000004.1:8438-20297 GCA_964624425.1 uncultured Sutterella sp. | reverse complement strand
ACGTGATGTTTCCCGGCTATACGCATTTCCAAACCGGACAGCCCGTTCTTTTCTTGCACTGGCTGATGGCCTACTTCTGGATGTTTGAGAGAGACGTCGGACGCTTCGAGGATGCAAGAAAGCGCCTCAACGTTTCGCCTCTCGGCGCTGCCGCCATGGCCGGAACGACCTTCCCGATCGACCGCTTCATGACGGCCGAAGAGCTCGGCTTCTCGGGACCGAGCGAAAACTCGATCGACACGATCGGAGACCGCGACCACCTCATTGAGATTAATGCCGCCGCGGCAACCGCCATGATGCACCTCTCGAGGCTTTCGGAAGAGATCGTTCTCTTTGCGAGCCAGGACATCCGCTTCTTCGAGCTTTCCGACGACTTCTGCACGGGCTCCTCCATCATGCCGAACAAAAAGAACCCCGACATCGCGGAAAAAATCCGCGGAAAGTCGGGCCGCGTCTTCGGCAACCTGCAGGCGATGCTCTGCATGATGAAGGGACTGCCGCTCGCCTTCAATACCGACATGTCGGAAGACAAGGAACCGACTTTTGATTCTGTCGACACGCTTCTCATGAGTCTGCGGGTGCTCTCGCCCATGCTGTCCAAGATGCACGTCGACCCGAAGGCCGCCCGCGAGGGTGCGGGCCGAGGCTATTCGAACGCGACAGACCTCGCCGACTACCTCGCCAGAAAGGGCATTCCCTTCCGCGAAGCGCACCGCATCGTCGGGAGAATCGTGAACTACTGCGTGAAGCACGGAACCGACCTGGAACGAATGACGCTCGATGAATACCGGCAGTTCTCGGATGCAATCGGAGAAGACGTGCACGAAGCCGTTCGGCTCGAGACCTGCATTGCCCTGAGAAGGAGTTTCGGCGGCACGGCCCCAGAAAGAGTTGCCGAACAGATCGAGCATGCCAAAGCGCTTTTGGCCGGCGAGAAGAAAGCCTGAGCAGAAGCATTCCCCTTTTCCCGTCTGCACGGAGAATTTTTGCTCTGCGCGGGACGGATCCAGCTGACAAGGAGCTTTCCGTGAAGATCGAAGATTTCGGCGTCGAAATGTGGATGAACGCCTGGGAAACGAAGTGCGCCTGGAACGTTGCGGAAACCTGCGTCGAATCCGTGACGGTGGAGGAGCTGCTGGCGCTCGCCGGCATTGCTCCGGAGGAAATGACCAAGGAGCTTCTTCAAAAGAAGCTTACCTACGGCTGGATTGAAGGAAGCGGGAAGGTGCGCTCGCTCATCGCCGGGCTCTATCAGAAAATGACCCCGGAGAACATCGTCACGACCCATGGCGCGATCGGCGCGAACATGCTCGTTCACAAGACGCTCGTGGAGCCGGGCGACCACGTGATTTCCGTAATCCCCACTTATCAGCAGCACTACTCGATTCCGGCTTCGATCGGCGGCAGAGACGGAGACGCTCCGTCTTCTTCCGGAAGAAGGCTTTCTGCCCGATGTGAAGCGTCTCAGGAAAATGCTTCGTCCCGGCACGAAGCTCATCTGCATCAACAATCCCAACAACCCGACGGGCGCGCTGATGGACGGGAAGCTCCTTCGCGAGGTCTGCGAAGCGGCGGCGTCGGTCGGAGCCTGGGTGCTTTGCGATGAGGTCTACCGCGGACTCACGCAGGAAGACGTCGACATTCCGTCCATTGCCGACCTTTACGAAAAGGGCGTTTCAACGGGCAGCATGTCGAAGGCCTTCAGTCTCGCGGGACTTCGCTTCGGCTGGATTGCCGGACAGAAGAAGCTTGTCGAAAAGGCGATGCGCACCGCGACTACGACACGATCAGCGTCGGCATGCTCGATGAATACTTTGCGGAAATCGCCCTCGGCGCAAAGGACGCAATCCTGGCGAGAAACAGAGCCGTCGTGCGTGAAAACCTTGCGATTCTCGATGCCTGGGTGAAAAGCGAGCCGCGCATCTCCTACGTGAAGCCCGCAGCCGGAACCACCGCTTTTGCGAAAGTCGACACGAAGCTCTCGTCGCTCGAATTCTGCGAGCGGCTCGTGAGGGAGAAGGGCGTGATGTTCACGCCGGGCTCGGCGCTCCACACGGAAGGCTTTGTCCGCATCGGCTATGCCAACAACAAGGAGGTGCTGCAAAAGGGCCTGGAACTCACTTCGGAATTCCTGAAGACGGCTCCCTGACGCTCTCATGCCTTCGGAGGCTGCAGACATTCGATTCAATCAGACTTTCAAAGCCCGGAAAGCCGCTGCCGCACTAAAGTCGAAAGGAGCCTTTGCCGGAGGAGGACGTCGTGGCGCCGCGCTCCATTGGCGGGACTGTCCGGCATTGCGGAATCTCTCCGAGCGCGATTCGCCGATGGACCGTCCAAGCCTGACTCGGCTCGTCGGCCGCGCTCCGGACGGACATCAGCGCTTCCATCGGCCGGACGAAATTTCTGAACGGCAGGCAAACGCGTCGGGACTGCGCGGAAGCCGTCGGCGGCCTCGGATCCGGCCGCAGCAGCGAAAAGACGATTCTTCAAGTTCTGCGGACGCCGCCGGGAGACGGCGCAGATGCTGCGGCTCTCCGGCTCCTTTCCGCCGTCATCTCCGAGAGCTCCGGACGCATTGGCGGAGCCTTGAATTCAAGGGACTCCGGACAGGGCGGCGGCAGCCGCTCCCAATAGTCGATCATCTTGAGGAATGTCGGGCATCCGAACGGACGAATGCGCGGAATGCCGCCGCTCGAACCGCCGCGCGGCCGAAGCGAACGCCGTCTTTCCTGAACCGGCTGAGGCATTCGGTTCGCCCGGCTTGACAGTCGAGGCTTCCTGCTCATGATGCGGCCTTCTTGATTTCTCATGATCAATGCCGCACCGATTCTGCCTGAAGAATTTTGCGAAAGCGCAGCCATGAAAATGCTTCGATGTTTCACGTGAAACATCGAAGCATCCGAAAGCCTCCTTCCGTCCGAAAGGCTTACCACCAGCGGCCGTCGCGATCGTGCCAAGGATCCGTCGTGTAGCCCACTTCAGTCACGACGCCGTTCGCATCGAACTGCACCCAGCAGGCCATGTAGAAGAACCCGTCGTCCAGAAAGCGGTACATCCAGGCGTGTTCGTTCTTCAGCGCGAACTCATACTTTTGCGCGCAGCCGCCGAGAATTGCGTATACGTCCGATTCCGTCGAGACGCCCGGCTTGATCAGCGCGAAGTGTTCGCGGTCAAGAATATTCTCTTTCGCAATCACTTTGCCGCCGGCATCGACGATGATCCACCAGACCTGCTGAGACATCGGCTGCATCGAATAGACGAAGCGCGTCGCGCCGTCGGGCAGAGGCACGCGGGCGTCCGGCTCGCCCAGCTGCCGCACGAGCTCGGCTTCGGGCGTCTGAAGCGCGATGAGATCAGGATGCGCGCATCCGGCCAAAAAGAGCGAGGCGGCGAGCGCAAGCGCGCAGCCGATGCGTTGAATGCGTTTTTTCATGCTTCCTCCTGCCTGAAGAAAATATGTATCCAAGCGGCGCTTTGCGCTTCAAAGGCGCTTCTCCGCATAGCCGCATTCGAGCGCATCGACGAGCTGATGAAGCACCTCCTTGCACTGCGCCTTGCCGACGCCCAAAAGGACGGCATCTTCGAAAATTTCCTGCAGAAGCGCTTGAGCCTCGCGCCGGTTTTCCTCCAATACCTTCACGGACTCCGTGCAGGCGACGACTGAGCCGTCGCAGCGGCGCCAGAGCGCAGGGGACGCAGCCTCCTCGCGCATGCCTTCCTCCTTCGCGGGCGCCGACGAGCTGAGCTGCGGCTGGCCGTAAGTCTTGAACCGTTCTAGAACGCGCGCCATCTCGTCGTCGGCAATGAGCTTCGGCTCGCCCAACGAACGCGCAACGACATACTGCTTCGCAAGATTTTCGACTTCGGCGGCCAGGTCGATTGCGCCCGACAAATTCTTCGCGGCGGCCAGCACGCCGTGGTGCGACAAGAGGCAGGCATTCTTCTCGGCAAGCGCTTCGGAAGCGGCGAGCGCAAGCTCGCGCGTGCCGAACGTGCGGTACGGCGCCACGTCAATGCTCGTGCCGCCCGCTTTGGCGACCATATAGTGAAAGCTCGGAATCGGCATATCCCGGCAGGCGAGCGCCGTCGCGTAGGTCGAGTGCGCATGAACGACCGCATTCACGTCCGCACGCAGCGCATAAACCTCCGCGTGCATTTCCCATTCGGACGAGGGCTTGACTGTCTGCGCGCAGCGCTCCGGATCAAACGGCCGCTCGAGCGAAATGAAGACGATGTGCTCGGGCTTGAGATCGTCGTACGAAATGCCCGTCGGCGTTATGAGGAAGCCGTCGGCGCCGCCGCGCGCCGCGCGCACGGAAACATTGCCCGACTTGTTCACGTTGATCCCGCGCCTATTCATGGCGCGGGCTGTTTCGACAAGCTCAAGCCGAAGCGTCGGCGAATCTGCTGCATGCATGGCGAAAAAATCGAAAGCTACCGCAGCGACTCGACGACGTCCTGATAGCCTTGGATGAGTTCCGTGGGCTTGAAGACGCCGCGTTCGGTGATGATGCCGGTGATGAAGCGGTTGTGCGTCACGTCGAACGCGGGATTGGCCGCCGCTTCGGTCGAGGGAGCAAGCTGCACGGTCATGCCGCCGCCGCTGCGATCGACGCCGCGCACGGACAGCACTTCCGCCGCCGAGCGGTTTTCTATCGGAATTTCGCGCTTGCCGTCATTGAGCCTCCAGTCAATCGTGGAGAACGGCGCGGCAGCGTAGAAGGGAATGCCGTTGTCGCTTGCGGCGAGCGCCTTGAGGTACGTGCCGATTTTGTTGGCGACATCGCCGCGGCGCGTAATTCGGTCGGCGCCGACGATCACGATGTCGACGTCGCCCTGCTGCATGAGCTGCCCGCCTGCGTTGTCCGCGATGATGGCGTGAGGAACAGCCTGCTGGCTCAATTCCCATGCCGTGAGAAGTCCTTGGTTTCTCGGACGAGTTTCGTCGACCCAAACATGGAGCGGAATGCCGCGCTCAAAGGCCGAATAGACGGGCGCAAGCGCCGTGCCGTAATCGACCGCCGCAAGCCACCCGGCGTTGCAGTGCGTGAGGATGTTCACCGGACGGCGAAGCTTCTGGTAGAGCGCGGCAATGAGCCCTGTCCCGGCCTCGCCGATTGCGCGGCACGTCTTCACGTCGTCGCGAGTCAATTCTTCGGCCGCCTTCATGGCGGCGTCGAAGCGCAGCGCCGGATCGCGCGGCAGCAGCGTCGCGAGCATCTTCTGCACGGCCCACTGCAGATTCGCCGCCGTCGGACGCGCGTTCTGAATGGCTTCGCAGGCGCGCAGCAGCGCGCCGTTTTCAGGATTTTCCTTTACGGCCAGGACGACGCCCCAGGCGCCGGTCACGCCGATCAGCGGCGCGCCGCGCACGCGCATTTCCGAAATGGCTTCGACGCAGTCGCGCCAGTCGCTCAGGACGCGCGTCTCGAAGCGATACGGCAGAAGCGTCTGGTCGATGATTTCGACCGTGCCGTCGCCGAGACTGCGGATGGTGCGGGTGGGAATGCCGTTGACCTTCATGGGAACCCTTCCGAAAAGAAAGCTGGTGGCGGCTCAAGGCCGAAGACAGCCGCTCAAAGCCGAGTCTAGCAAGCCGCCTCCGCAACAGGCAAAAGCGCGCCTGCATTTGCCGAAATGCGCGCCGATCGGCCGAGGGCCGAGATCATGAGCCTCCGCAAAATTATGCCCCGACGACGATGCGGAGGCAAAGACCCGCGGCCTTGCGCCTTTTGCCGAAGGCGGCCCGGATGCAATGCATCGGCGGCGCGAATTTGGGCGCCGTGCGGAATCGCGCCCCATGCCATGCGCTCCGCTACACTACAAATGCCTTTCATCCTGCCGTCGTCGACTCCGAAGGCCCTTCGAAATCTGCCGGCTCCATCAAAAGGCCGTCTGCTCCGTGCGCCAAGCGGATAAAATCGCGCGCTTCATTCAAGCAACTTTTTCTTCTCATGAGCATTCTTTCAAGCGCCGAATTCGGCATTCTTCGCCTCGTCATCGAGCGTCCCGCCCGCCGCAACACCATTTCGTCCGAGATGTACGCAGCGCTTGCGGAGAATCTGCGCGCCGCGCAGGACGACCCGAAGATCCGCGTCGTGCTTCTCAAGGGCGCTGCGGATGTATTTTCCGCGGGCGACGACCTCGAGGAGAGCCTCAAGGATCCGCAGAAACTCGAGCGCGAATCGCGCCTTTTCTTTGAAGCGCTGCGCGCGTTCGAAAAGCCGATCGTCGCGCAGGTGAACGGCCCCTGCGTCGGGAATGCCTTTGCGATTCTGCTTCACTGCGATCTCGTTTATGCCGTGCCGCGCGCGCTCTTCAGCTATCCCTGCGTCGCGCTCGCCAGAACGCCGCGCTTCGGCGTGGCCTGCGTCATGAGCGCTGCTGCCGGCCATCCGCGCGCCTGCGAAAAGCTTCTCCTCTCGCAGCCGATCAGCGCTGAAGAAGCCGTCGACATGCGGCTCATCACCGCAATCATTGAAGAAGACCGCATCGACAATGCGGTCGCCGCCGCCGTATCGCGCTTGGCCGTCCTGCCGCCCAATGCGGTCGCCGCCACGAAGCGCATGCTTGTCGCCGCAAAAAACCGCTTCATTGCGATGAACGCCGATACGGAAGAGTCGCTCTTCGCAAAGCAGGCCGCATCTCCCGAAGCCAAAGAAGCGCTTCAGGCCTTCCTCGACGGCCGCAAGCCCGTCTTCAATCCAGATTGACCGCCGAAATCGATTCCGGCGCGCGCCAATTTGGTGCGGCGAAGCAGATTTTTTCTCCGACGGCGCCTGAAAAAAGAACTGTTCCGTCAAAAGCCGCTCGATTTCGAGGCTTTTTTGCCGGACAGCCGGAAACAGCGCTCCCCGACCCCAAAATCCGCAGCTGGCACGATTTTTGCTGCAGATCTTTTGCCGGGGGTTCCGTTCGCTTTTCCGAGCGGATCCGCCCGAAGCTTGGGAGATCATCATGTTCAAACTGCGCACCCTTGCCGCCCTGACCAGCGCGCTGTCCCTGGCCGTTTCGGCCGCCGCGAGCGCGGCCGAACTCGAGGGGACCTTAAAGAAAATCAAGGAAACCGGCTCCATTACGCTCGGCTACCGCGAAAGCTCGGTTCCGTTCTCCTATCTCGATGCCGAAGGCAAGCCCGTCGGCTATGCCTTCTTCATCTGCAAGGCCGTTGCCGACGCAGCGCAGAAGACGCTCGGCCTCGACAAGCTCGACGTCAAGCTTCAGGCCGTTACCTCCGCCAACCGCATTCCGCTCATCCAGAACGGCACGGTAGACATCGAATGCGGCTCCACCACGAATTCTCTCGTCCGCCAGCGCGAAGCCGCCTTCAGCACGAGCTATTTCGGCATTCAGGTCTCGGCGGCCGTTTGGAAGGACGGAGGCATCAAGTCCCTGAAGGATCTCGACGGCAAGACCGTTACGGTCACGTCCGGCACGACCTCGGTCGCGCTCATGAAGAAGTTCGAAAAGGAAAACGGCATCCGCATCCGCTACCTCATGACGAAGGACTTTGCCGAATCGATGCAGCTCGTAGCCAAAAAGCGCGCCGATGCGTTCATTCTCGACGACGTGCTTCTTGCCGGCCAGATCGCCAACCTCCCGAATGCGGACGACTTCCTGATTCTCGACGCCGCGCTTTCCGTCGAGCCTTACGGCGCCATGTTCCGCAAGGACGATCCGCAGTTCAAGGCTCTCGTCGACGAAACGATCGTCGGCATGATCAAGTCGGGCGAGCTCGGAAAGCTCTACAAGGATTGGTTCGAATCGCCGATTCCGCCGAAGAACATCAACCTCCGCTTCAAGATGAACGACTACACGAAGGAACTCTTCGCCCATCCGTCGGACAAGGGCATCTGAAAGCCCTCCCGACTTTCCCGGACGCACGCTTCGCTTCGGAGGGAGCTCGGACAAGGCCGGCCGCAGGAGCGGACCCGAAGCATCCTGTTCGAATGAATGCCCGGCCGCGGCGCCTCCCTCGGGAAGGAATCCGAGCAAAAGAGGAACCTCATGGCGCTCAACCTCAGCCTTGATTCGCTGCTGGAAACATCGCTTCTGAGCGACGATCCTTGGTGGCTCTACATTCTCAACGGCGCAGGCTGGACTGCGGGCTTGATGCTCGCGGCCTTCGCGCTTGCGCTTGTTCTCGGCGTCGTCGTCGGAACGCTTCGGACAATCGACAGCAAGCCCGTCCGGGTGCTTGCGGAAGCGTGGATCGAGCTGTTCCGCAACATTCCGCTCATCGTGCAGATCTTCATCTGGTTCTTCGTCGTTCCCGAACTCTTCGACGGCTGCAAGAACTGGATGAACGAAGTCGACCCAATCTATTCGCAGTTCCTCTCGGCCTTCCTCTGCCTGGGGCTCTTCACGTCTTCGCGCGTGGCCGAACAGGTCCGCGCCGGCATCGCCTCAATCCCGAAGGGTCTCGGCAGCGCCTCGAAGGCATTGGGCTTCACGCGCTCGCAGACCTACATCTACGCGATCATTCCGATGGCGATGCGCCTCATCGTTCCTCCGCTGACGAGCGAAGCGATGAACCTCGTCAAGAACACGGCCGTCGCCATGACGATCGGCCTGCCCGAGCTCACCATGCGCGCCAACGAAATGGGCGAAAACTCGTTCCAGTTCTTCGCCGCCTACAGCTGGGCCACGATCATCTACATCGCGATCGCGCTCATCGTCAACAACGTCATGCACTTCGTTGAAAAGCGCAGCGCCATCCCCGGCTTCATTGCCGCCAAATAAGGAGGAAGCACCGTGACGGTCGACTTTTCCTCCATCACGAATTCAGCTTCGTATCTGCTTTCGGGCATCGCCTATACGCTTGAGCTCACGCTCGCCACAGCCGTCGGCGGCCTCATTCTCGGGACGCTCCTGGCGCTCATGCGCCTTTCGGCCTCGAAGACGCTTTCCGAGATTTCGAAGCTCTACACGAATCTGATGCGCGCCGTTCCGCTCGTTCTGGTGCTCTTCTGGTTCTTTCTGCTCATGCCCGAGCTGCTGCGCCTTCTCTTCGCTCTCGATCATCCGGTCATGATTGGCGCGGATCTGACGGCCGTCATTACATTCGTGCTTTTCGAAGCCGCATACTTCTCTGAAATCATGCGGGCGGGCATCCAGTCGGTGAGCCGCGGACAGCTTTCGGCGGCCGAAGCACTGGGCCTCACCTACGGGCAAACCATGCGATGCGTCGTGCTGCCTCAGGCGGTTCGCAACATGCTTCCGGTCTTGCTCACTCAGACGATCATTTTGTTCCAAGATACAAGCTTGGTTTACGTCATCAGCGGAAACGACTTCATGGGCGCAGTTTCCAAGATCGCCCAGCGAGACGGTCAGCTCGTATTGATGTATTCTTTTGCCGCGGCGTGCTACCTTGCCGTGTCGCTCTCGCTTTCCATGCTGGTGCGCAGAATGCAGGCCAAGATGGCGGCGGCGGCCCGTTGACCGGAGCCTTCGGCTTCTTGAGATAGGATTTCCTCTCATGCCAATGATTGAAATTAAGAACATCAGCAAGTGGTACGGCAGCTTCCAAGTGCTGAAGAACTGCTCCGTCAGCGTCGAGAAGGGCGAAGTGGTCGTCGTCTGCGGTCCGTCGGGCTCCGGCAAGTCGACGCTCATCAAGACGGTGAACGCGCTCGAGCCCTTCCAGAAGGGAGAAATCATCGTCGACGGCATCTCAGTGGGCGATCCGAAGACGAATCTTCCGAAGCTGCGCAGCCGCGTCGGCATGGTTTTCCAGCACTTCGAGCTGTTTCCGCACCTTTCAATTCGAGAAAACCTCGTTCTCGCTCAGATGAAGGTGCTCGGCCGCGGCCGCGAAGAAGCCGAAGAGCGCGGTCTGAAGCTTCTCGACCGCGTGGGTCTTCTCAAGCATGCCGACAAGTTCCCCGGCCAGATGTCGGGCGGCCAGCAGCAGCGCGTCGCCATCGCCCGCGCGCTTGCCATGGACCCGATCTGCATGCTCTTCGACGAACCGACATCCGCGCTGGATCCGGAAATGATCAACGAAGTGCTCGACGTGATGGTGACGCTCGCCAAAGAAGGCATGACCATGATGGTCGTTACGCACGAAATGGGCTTCGCACGCAAGGTGGCCGACCGCGTCGTCTTCATGGACGCCGGAGAAATCATTGAGAACCTGCCGGGTCAGGAATTCTTCAATGCGCCGCATTCCGACCGCGCTCAGAAGTTTCTGTCGAAGATTCTGAATCACTAAGGTCGAGTCTTCCCGACTGATCTCGGCGCCCTGAGAGCACAAAAGTTCTCGGGGCGCTTCGCCTTCCCCGGTTCCGAACATTCCGCGCTCGGCGGGCGGCGAAGCGCTTCTCATAATTTGAGTCATTTCGGCTTTGCCGCCTTTTCATCGAGCTCCGGCGCAAACCGCTATCATTACGCCCATCAGCAACCCTTCCGCTTGAAGCACTGAATTCATGCACGCAGCCTTCAATTCCGAAGCGGCCCTCGCACTCGGCCGCGATGTTCTCTCCCATGAAGCCTCGGCAATCATGGCGGCCGCCGAATCGCTCGACGCGACGCCGGACTTCGCCGAAGCCGTGAAGCTCATTCTTGAATGCAAGGGCCGCCTGGTTGTGACCGGCGTCGGCAAATCCGGGCACATCGGCCGCAAGCTTGCGGCGACATTCGCCTCTACGGGCACGCCCGCCTTTTTCGTGCATGCCGGCGAAGCGGCCCACGGCGACCTCGGCATGATCACGAAGCACGACATCGTTCTCGGCATTTCGTATTCGGGAGAAACGAACGAGCTGCTGATGATCATCCCGATTCTGAAGCGCGAAGGCGCGAAGCTCATCGCCATGACGGGCAATCTGCAGTCGAGTCTTGCGCAGAACGCCGACATCCGCATCAACTGCCGCGTCGAACGCGAAGCCTGCCCGCTCAATCTGGCGCCGACGAGCTCGACGACCTGCACGCTTGCCCTGGGCGACGCGCTTGCGGTTGCCTGCCTCTCCGCCAAGGGCTTCAGCAAGGAAGACTTCGCGCGCAGCCATCCGGGCGGCGCGCTCGGCCGGCGTCTTCTCATTCATGTCGAAGACGTCATGCGCAAGGGCGACGACATCCCGTGCGTTTCGCGCGAAACAAGCATGCTCGATGCCGTGCGCGAAATTACGCACAAGCACATCGGCATGACTGCCGTCGTCGGCGAGGACGGCCGAGTCGAAGGCATCTTCACGGAAGGCGACCTTCGCCGCTTGATCGAACGCGCGGGCGACATCCGCAGCATCCGCATCGCCGACGTCATGACGAAGAACCCGCACACGATCAGCCCGAGAAGCCTTGCGGCGGCCGCCGCGAAGAAGCTCGAAGAGCATCATTGCAATCAGCTTCTCGTCACGGACGATGCCGGCAGGCTCGTGGGCGCTCTGCACATGCACGACTTGATGGAAGCGAAGGTGATTTGATCATGAGCCTGACTCTCCAGGAACGCGCATCCAAAATCCGCATCGTCGTCTGCGACGTTGACGGCGTTCTGACGGACGGCAGCATCGTCGTCGGCCGGGACGGCGAACTCTTCAAGCGCTTCAGCGTGCGCGACGGTCTCGGCATCAAGCTTCTGCAGGAGGGCGGCATCGAAGCGTGCATCCTGACGGGCCGCACCTCAAGCTTTGTTGCGCGCCGCGCCGAAGAACTCGGCATGAAGCGCGTCGAACAAGGAAAGCTCGACAAGCTCCCGACGCTCCTGAAGATGATGCGGGACGCGGATCTGCCGCTCGAAGCGCTGTGCTACATCGGCGACGATCTGCCCGACCTTCCCTGCCTTCGCGCTGCGGGCCTGGCGGCCGCGCCCGCCGACGGCAATCCGGACCTCGCGCCCTACGTGCACTGGCGCGCGCCGTTCGAAGG
>CAZUXQ010000004.1:0-8428 GCA_964624425.1 uncultured Sutterella sp. | reverse complement strand
GCGCTCGCCGAACTCATTCTGAAGTCGCAGGGCAAGTGGGACGGCATCATGCGCCGCCTCTATCTGAGCCGCACCGTCGCAGCCGTCAGGAACGGCGAGGAGCCGTAAATGACGCACCGCAGACTCGTCATGCGCGAACGAATCACCGCCATCTGCGGATCGGCGCTTCTGCTTGCGCTTGTCGGCCTCAGCTACTACTACTCCATTCAGATCGAACTCGCAGACCTCAAGTACATCCCCAGCGAATCGAGCCCGGACTTTGCGGCGCAGGACGTGACGCTCGCCGACTTTGACGAAAACGGCGTCGCCAAGGAGCGCCTGACCGCGAAGAATGTCGAGCACTTTTCCGACGAGCGCATGCGCGCGACGGACGCGCATTTGGCGACGCTGAACCCGTCCCGCACGCCGCTGACGGCCCGCGCGGACGAAGTCTGGAGCGGCGACGGACTCGAAACGATCGAACTTTCCGGCGGCGTCGCCCTTATGCAGGCAGCCACCGAAGAGACGCCGGAACTATTCTTCCGCACTGAATTCCTGCGCGGCCATCTCGACACCTACCGCTTCGACACGGACCATCCGGTCTTCATGCGCCGCGGCACCGACACGACGGAGTCTTCGCGGGGCATGGTGTACGATAACATTGCGCATACGGTAGAGCTTCACGAGCGAGTGCGCACCGTGCTGCATCCGCAAAACCATCAACGCCCGGCCGGAAACGGCAGATAACTTTTATGAAAGCATCCATTCTCGCGGCCGCCTTCGCGGCGGCGGCAGCTTCCCCCGCGGCGACGGCCCTCAGCAGCGACCGCGAACAGCCCATCGAAGTGCACGCCGATCGTTTCGACGGCGACGAAGTGAAGCAGACGGCCGTCTACACGGGCAGCGTCACCGTTGATCAGGGGTCGATGAATCTGCTCGGCGCGCGCCTGGAGCTGCGCATCACGCCGAAAGGCTATCGCGAAGCAGCCATTACCGGCAGTCCGGCCCGCTTCAAGCAGAAGCGCGATCCGGATCCGAAGACTCCCTCGATCGAAGAATGGGTGCATGCCGAAGCCGGCCGCATCGTCTACGATGAGGAAAGCGACACCGTAACGCTCATCGGCCGCGCCAAGCTCTCCCGCACGGAAAACGGCCAGCAGAAAGACATGACGCAGGGCGAAAGGATCATCTACGACATGCGAAACGCCCGCTCCGAAGTCGACGGCGGCGTCGTGAACGGCAAGCGCCGGCGCGTCACGACAATCATCGCTCCGCGCAGCCGCGGCGCGGACGACGCAAAGCCCCGCGAAGGCGCTTCGCTCTCGAGCGCTTCCGCCATGACGCCTCCCGCCGAATAGCAATCAAGGATCACCGTGAACGAAACCCGATGCGAAGGCAATTTGCGCGAGCGCGCGCACACGCTTGAGGCCAAGGGCCTGAAAAAGCACTACGGCTCCAGACAGGTTGTCAAGGGCGTGGACCTTTCCGTGAAGTCCGGCGAAGTCGTCGGGCTTCTCGGACCGAACGGCGCCGGGAAAACGACCACGTTCTACATGGTCGTGGGGCTCGTCGTGGCCGATGACGGCACTATCGAATTGGACGGCACCTCGCTTGCCCGCATGCCGATCTACAAGCGCGCCCGCCTCGGCCTGTCGTACCTTCCGCAGGAAGCGAGCGTCTTCCGCAAGCTCACCGTTGAAGAAAACATCCGCGCGATTCTCGAGCTTCAGGTCGATGCGGACGGCCGTCCGCTCTCGCCAAAGGAAATCGAGCTGCGCCTCGATCGTCTTCTCGACGAACTGCAGATCCAGCACATCCGCACAAACACCGCGCTTTCGCTTTCGGGCGGCGAGCGCCGCCGCACGGAAATTGCCCGAGCGCTTGCGGCCAGCCCGCGCTTCATTCTGCTCGACGAACCGTTCGCCGGCGTCGATCCGATCGCGGTCATCGAAATTCAGCGCATCGTGCGCTTCCTCAGAGACCGCAACATCGGCGTTCTCATTACAGACCACAACGTTCGCGAAACGCTCGCCATCTGCGACCACGCCTACATCATCAACGAAGGCCGAGTGCTTGCATCCGGCCTTCCCAAAGACATCATCAACAATGCTGACGTCCGCGCGTTCTACCTAGGCGACAGCTTCAGCATGTAGCGCCTCCAGCTGCAGAGCGCCCTCCGGCCATGTTGTCGACCACCCTCTCGCCGCTTCAGATCCAGCAGCAGACGCTGACGTCGCAGCAGCAATTCGCTCTGCGGCTTCTCCGCATGTCTTCGCTCGAGCTCCTGGGCGAACTCAGCCTTGCGCTCGAAGAGAACCCCTGCCTCGAAGAAGACGATCCGAACGAATCGAACGAGCCGGATGACTCCGGCGGCATGACGGGCGAGCATCTTCTCAATGAAGAAAAAGACGCCGGCGCCTCCGAAGAGGACTTCGGCGCCGGCGGCTCCCTCAGCGACATGTACGCCGAGTGGCCGAAACCCGCATCGCCCGACGACGAAACGCCCGTCGTCGAGCGCGTCGCCTCGTGCCGCTCGCTCAGAAAGGAGCTCCTGCTGGAACTCTCGACGCTCTCGATCGACGCGCCCGTGCACGACGCCTGCGCCTGCCTCATCGAAGAGCTCGACGATCGCGGCTTTCTGCCGCTATCTCTCGAGCAGGCTGCCGAATGCTACGCCGCCGCGATGCCGGCGCCGATGGAAGTTTGGCAGGAAGCGCTCAAGGTTCTGCAGAGCTTCGACCCGCCCGGGGTGGGAGCGGCTTCAGCCGTCGATGCTCTCGTCATTCAGACGAACCGCGCTCTGGCGGAAGACCGCGTTGCAAGCGGGATCGGCAGGCTGGTGAAGACGCTCCTCACGAAGCACCTCAGCGCGCTGGCCAAGCGCGACCGCAGCAAGCTTCTCAAGGCTGCGGGCGGCGACGAGGAAGCGCTCGACGCCGCGATCGACTTTCTCATGACCCTCAATCCGCATCCGGCGTCGAACTACATTGACGAAAAAACGCTTTACGTCATTCCGGACATTCTGGTGCGAAAAGAGAAAGGCCGCTGGCAAGCCTTTCTCAACCCGGCCGTTCAGCCCCGCATTCGTCTTTCAGAATTCGCTCGGCAGGCGGCAGGCGAAAAGTCCGTCTTCGGGCAGTACCTTGCGGAAGCCAAGCATCTTTTGTCGGCGGTGAACGCTCGCCAGGCAACGCTTCTCAAAGCGGCCCGCCTTGCAGTCAAGGTTCAGAGCGACTTTCTTGCGTACGGCGCCGGCAAATTGAAGCCCTTCACGATCGGCGAAGCCGCACGCCGTCTCGAACTCGCGGAATCGACCGTTTCGCGCGCCGTCTCGGGAAAGTTCATTCAAGCCCCTTTCGGAGTCATGGAATTGAGGGCGCTCTTCACTCAGACGGCCGTGCGGTCGCTCTCGGACGGATCGGAACCGCAGGGCACGAGCTCTGCCGCAATTCGCGCCCGAATCCGCGCGCTCATTGCCGAAGAGCCGCCGTCGAAGCCCTACAGCGACCAAAAGCTCGCCGAGATCCTTCAAAATGAAGGCTTCGGCATCACGCGCCGAACGGTGGCGAAATACCGCGGCCTCGAAAAAATTCCGACCGCGCGTCTTCGCGCCGCTCCCTCGTCGTGAATTCCGTTTCGGTCGGATCTTTCCCGCGCATTTCATTTTCTTTCGGCTCGCTCCTCGGCTCATGCTTCCGCCTTCCGAACCCGCACGCGCGCCCTGCGGCCTCATGTTCGCCTTCCTGCGGACGGCAAGCGCAGCGCTGCATATCTTCTCATGAAGCCGATTGTCGACAATCCAAAGCTCTGGAGGCGGCGCAACATGCTAAAAAGTCTCTTCGACTTCTGAAAGGAAAGCGCATCCGCCGCACGCGGCGGATCATCGTCGCAAGCCACAGCAAGCGGAGAACGCATCATGCAGCTCATTCTCGTTACCGGACTTTCCGGAAGCGGCAAGTCGATTGCCATTCGGCGGCTCGAAGACTGCGGCTGCTACTGCATCGACAACCTGCCGGCGGAATTTCTTCTGCCCGTTGCCCGCAGCCTCAAGGCGTCCGGCACTCGAGCGGCGGCCGTAGCCATCGACGCGCGCTCGCACGCCAGCTTCGAATCGACCGCGGGAACTCTCAAGAAGCTCGAGGGCGAAGGCTTCGACATCCGCGTGCTCTTTCTTACCGCAACCACGCCGGAAATCATTCGCCGCTTCTCGGAAACGCGGCGCCGCCATCCGCTCTCGACGCTCGCCGAAGACGCCGATCAGGAAGTGACGCTGCAGGAAGCAATCAAGCTTGAGCGCGAACTCCTTGCGCCGCTCTCGCAGGATGCGCACGTGATGGATACGACGGGATTCCTGCCCTCGCAGCTGGGCCGATGGGTGCAGACCTTCATCGGCATGCGCACCGCGAAGCTGACGCTCACTTTCGAATCTTTTGCCTTCAAGCAAGGCGTTCCGGCCGCATCGGACTTGATTTTCGACGTTCGCTGCCTGCCGAACCCGTACTACGATCCTGCCCTTCGTCCCTTCACCGGCAGAGACAAGCCGGTGATCGACTTCCTTCACGCGGAACCTCTCGTCGGAGAAATGATCGAAGACATCGCGGGCTTCATCAGCAAATGGCTGCCGCATTACACGGCGCAGAACCGCCACTACCTCACGATCGGAATCGGCTGCACGGGCGGCCAGCACCGCTCGGTCTACGTCGCCGAAATGCTCGGCGCGCGATTCGGCGCCATCGTCCGCCACCGCGTCATCGATTCCGCAAAGCTCGCGCCCGGGACGCCCGTTCGCCGGCAGACAATGTAGGCTGCCTGCAGTTCCGCGCTTCGCGAGCCAGCTCTTCGGCAAGCATCAGCATGTCGGCCGCGGGCTTCGGCACGCCGGGGAGGTTCGTCCACGGGAAAAATTCAAAGCCTGCCGGCGCCGCATCGGGCGCAAGCCTCAAAAGCCTCGGCGCGACGTAAAGACGCCGATGCGTGAGATCGTGCTTGAAGACGGGCGGCGCATCCGTCTGCCGGATCCTGATTCCCGAGGCTTCGAGAAGCCGTTCGGATGCCTGCGCGAACGCTCGGATTCTCGACGAGAAAGTCCGGGCGATCTCTGCGGGCGAAGCCGTCGGCAGGCCGTTCGAGCATTCGCCGTTCTCTTTCGAGCCGGAAATCCCGCATGCCTCGAGATGCGGCACCCAGAGTCCCTTCCAGGTCGATGCCTCTCTCTTTCGGAGCCAGACGCCGTCCGTCGAATAAAAGACGCTCATCGCGATCAAGAGCGCGCGCCTCGCGGGCGGCGCCTTTCTGCCGGGATAGTCCGCAACTTTGTCTTCAAGCTTCGCGCGGCAGATGTCCGCCATCGGGCAGCGCGCGCAGTCGGGATCGCTGCGCCTGCAGATCGCGGCGCCCAAATCCATCAGCCCCTGCGTATAGGACGCGATGCCGGCCGAATCCGGAAGTTCGGCCTTTGCTCGATCATGGAGCGCCGTCTCGAATGCGCGTTCTCCTATTCGTCCGGGCACAAGGAAGACGCGCGCCAATACGCGCTTCGCGTTGCCGTCCACCATCGGCAGCCGCGCTTCGCCGCTCGTGAAGGCCGCAACGGCGGCAGCCGTCGACGGACCTACGCCGGGAAGGCGCGCGAGTTCGACGGCCGTCGTCGGAAAGCGGCCGTCCATTTCGTTCTCAAACATGCGGACCGCTTTCTGCAGATTGGCCGCGCGCGAGTAATAGCCGAGTCCCGCCCAAAGCGAAAAGACCTCGTCCTGAGACGCGGCCGCAAGAGATGCGGCCGTCGGGAAGCGCTCGATGAAGCGGATGAAGTACGGAATGACCGTATCGACTCGAGTCTGCTGCAGCATCACCTCCGAGACAAGACGCTCATAAGGCTCATGAAAATGCTGCCAGGGCAGATTGCGGCGCCCGCAGGCGAGCTGCCAGGCAATGAGGCGGGAAGAAAACGTGCTCGACATGACGCGGATTGTATTGGGTCGGGAGACCGAACGCCTGAAGCCGGCCGCACATTTCGCTGCAGTTTGCCGCGGCTTGCGCACGACGGCTCGGCATCGACTCCGATTTTCGGAAGACTCAGCAGATACAATCAAGTCTTGTATGAAATTCCAGTGCTCGATCATCATGTCCAGCCGTCTCGCGAAACTTCTTGCCCTTGCGATCTGCTCCGCCGCCGCGCTTGCCGCCGCCATGCCCGACGCGTCCGAAAGGGCCGGAACGCCGGCGGATCATCCGTCCACTTCAGCGACGGGCATTTCGCTCTTCGAGCTTCTTTCGGGCGGCATCGCCGCTCACCGCGGCGACCTGCAGTTCGCGTTCGACGCGATCATGGATGCCGCAAAGCGCGAAGGGAGCGCGGAAATCGCCAAGTACGCATGGGAAACGTCCATTGCCGCCCGCAACGGCGGCAATGCGCTCGAAGCCGCCGGCCTCTGGCTCTCGTACGATCCCGAAGCGTCCGCGGCAATTCAGACGCTTTTGGCCGACGCCGTTGAAAAAAACGACAAAGCAGCCGTTCTGAAGCATTTGAATGCGCTCGAAAGCATCAATGCGAAGATGAAGAGCGCCGATGCGGCCGGAACCGGCGAAGACGCCCAAGGAGACGATGAGGACGAAGGCGACGGCTCTGCGCGAAAGTCCTGCCCCGGCGGCTGGCTCGCGAAGATCATGCGCGACTTTGCCCGCACGCCGAAGCCTGAGCTTCGCACGCTTCTGGCGACAGCCGAACCGTTCATCAGGAAGTACGGCAGCTGCCCAGAAGTCGGCATCGCCGTCGCTCAGGCGCAGCTCGCCTCGGGCGGCGGCGCCCGCCAGGCCTGCGACCGCGCCGAAGCCGCGCTCAGCAAGAACGGCATCTCCGAGAAGCTCGCAGGAGAAGCCGTCGACATCTGCTGGAACGCCGACGCCGCGCGCACGCGGCGCTTGATCAGGAATTTTCTCAAAAAGAACCCCGACAACGCCTACATCCGGCTCCTCTACGGCCGAATCGAGATGCGCTTTGGAAACCGCGCCGCGGCAGTCGATGCGCTCAGCCATGCGATGAAGAAGCCTCCGAAAGATCCGAAGCTCTACTACAGCGCCGGTCAGCTTGCGGCCGACTGCGGCGAGCCCGAACTCGCCGAAAAGCACTTCAGGCGCTGCATCGCGCGGATTCGGGAAGAGAATCCCGACGTCGATCTGTCGCGCGCCGACATTTGGCTCCATCTCGGGAACGCGGCGCTCATGCAGAAGGCTCCCGAACGCGCAATCGACTACTACGGCGAACTCAAGGACGGCCCCTTTGCCGCGCAGGCCAAGATGCGCCTGGCTTTGGCTCAGGCCGGCCTCAAGCGCATCGGCGACGCCCGCAGGACGCTTCAGGAAGCTCGGAAGGACTTCCCGCTCGAAGGTCCGGCATTCTACAGCGCCGAAGCGAAGCTTCTTCTCGAACTCGGCCAAGCCGAAGAAGCCGGCAAAGTAATGACGGACGCAATTGAGGCGTTTCCGGCCAGCATCGAGCTCCTCTACGACGGCGCCATGCTTGCTGAAGAAGCGGGCAATTCGAAGCTCGCCGCCGATCGCCTCAAGAAGCTCCTCGAGATGAATCCGGACCACGTTCAGGCCAACAACGCCTTGGGCTACCTCTATGCCGACAGGAACGAAAACCTCGACGAGGCTCGCCGTCTGCTGAAGCGCGCCTACGACGCAAGTCCGCTCGACCCGTACATTCTCGACTCGATGGGCTGGCTCGCCTTCCGCGAAGGCGAGCTGCGCAAAGCGTTCGAATTCACGCAGACCTCATTGAAGCGTCGGTACGACCCCGAGGTCGCCATGCACCTCATTCAGATCCTCCTCAAGGACGGCCGCCGCGACAAAGCGCTTGAAGCCTATGCCGAACTGAAGAACCGCGAAGGCGGCTCGGCTCGCGTGCGCGAATTCGGCGAACGGCTTCAGCTCGAGGCCGCCGAAGCCGAACCCAGAAACAGCGCGCCATGATCAGCCGCCGAACCCTTCTCGCGGCCGGCGCGGCGCTTCTCCTTGCCGGCTGCGCCGCAGCCGACCGGAATGTCCGCGTCTGCCGCGGCCGCTTTTCGCTGCGCGCCGTCGCGCAAGGCAGGGCTGAATCGCACTCGGGCCGCTTCGAACTGCTGTCGCGCCCAGGACTTCTGCGCCTCGACCTTCTCACGCCGCTTTCGGGCGTCGTCCTGCGCGTCGAATCGACGCCGACGGGCGCTTCGATCGAGCGGCCGGGCGCCGAGCCGCCGATTGAGGGACCGAATCTGCACGACCTGATGCTCGGAACGCTGGGCTTCCCGCTTCCGATGGACGCCCTCGAAGCGCTGATCTCGTCCAACAGGCGCATTGAAGACGACTCGGAAGCCGACGGCTGGCGCTTCAGGGTTCTTTCACGCGCGGCCGACGGCTCGCCGAAGAACCTTCGCATCACGCGCGCGACGCCGCATCCGGTGAC
>CAZUXQ010000003.1:10665-21357 GCA_964624425.1 uncultured Sutterella sp. | reverse complement strand
CGTTCATGCGGTAGAGCACGGCAAAATCGCGATAGACGTTGCCGCGCGAGCGTTCTTCACGGATCTGCTGCACGACCCACTGCGCTTCTTCGCGGTCGTCGCTCAATTCTTTGACGACAATGCGGTCGCCTCTCGCGCCAGCCGTCCAAAGGTTTTTGCCGAGGCGGCCGGAATTTTGACTGATGAGGCCGTTGGCGGCATCGAGAATCGTGCCCGTCGAGCGGTAGTTCTCTTCTAGCCGGATGGGTTCGGCCACAAGGAAATCGCGCAGAAAATCGGCCATGTTGCCGACATTCGCGCCGCGGAAAGCGTATATCGACTGGTCGTCGTCGCCCACGGCGAAGACCGCGTTGAGGCTTCGGCCGTTTTCGCCAAGGCCGCAGCCTGCGAGGAGCTTGAGCCAGCGGTACTGCAGAACGTTCGTGTCCTGGAATTCGTCGACGAGAATGTGGCGAAAGCGCTGCAGATAGTGCACGCGCACGAGTTCGTTGCGCTCGAGAAGTTCGTAGCAGCGAAGAAGAAGTTCTGCAAAGTCCACTACGCCTTCTCGCTGACACTGCTTTTCATAAGCGAGATAAAGGTCAAGCTTCGCGGCGCCGTCAGGCTCTTTCCCGACCGCCCCCGCAGCCTGCGAGGCGCGAAGTCCGTTTTCCTTGCACCAATTGATGTAGCTCTGCACGCTTTTAGGATCAACGCGTTCGGGATCCACATTAGCAGCCTTCATGACGCGCTTGACGAGCGAGAGCTGATCGGCGGAGTCGAGAATTTGGAAAGTTTTCGGCAGCGCCGCAAAGTCGGCATGCCTGCGAAGAATGCGATTGCAGAGCCCGTGAAACGTTCCCACCCACATGCGGCGCAAATCGTAGGGCAGCATGTTTTCCAAGCGCGCAAGCATTTCCTTGGCGGCCTTGTTCGTGAAGGTCACGGCCATGATTTCGCTCGTCGAGGCCAAGTGCTCGCTCAAGAGGTAGGCAATGCGCGTAGTGAGCACACGCGTCTTTCCAGATCCCGCGCCAGCAAGGATGAGAATGCTTTCTTCGGGGGCCGTGACGGCCTGATGCTGCTTGGCGTTGAGGCTCGAGAGAAGATCTTGGCTCATGTGTGCTTATTTGGAAGACGATGAAAAGTGCCGGCGCCGAGGATGCGCTGTCGGGCGAGAAAATTAGCATATTTGCATCGACATGAAGCGCTTTGCGGCAGGCTTCGCTCAAAAAAAGCCCGCGCTCGGTCATTTGCTGCGGAAAGCGGGCGGCCGCCGCGCCTGTCTGCGTGATTTTCCCTAGACGACTCGACCCCGCATCATACAAGGCGCGCCCCATCCTCACGCAAGGCGCTAAGGAGGCGCTGAACGATTAGGAATCCGAACCGCCGAACCGCTATACTTTTTGATTGTTCTTTTCAACCCTACTGGACACTTAAAAAGCGTTATGCGCGAGACATACTCCCCTCAGGAGGTCGAAAGCGAAGTTCAGGCCATGTGGAAGGCCCGCGACGTCTATCGTGCCGTCGAAAACGCGCTCGACAACCAGGGCAAGCCGAAACCCAAATTCTACGTCTGCTCGATGCTCCCTTATCCGAGCGGCAAGCTGCACATGGGTCATGTGCGCAACTACACGCTCAACGACGTCATGTACCGCTACTTCCGCATGAAGGGCTACAACGTCATGACGCCGATGGGCTGGGACGCATTCGGTCTTCCGGCAGAAAACGCCGCCATTGCCAAGAAGGTCGCGCCGGCCGAATGGACCTACAACAACATCGCCGACATGAAGTCGCAGATGGAGCCGCTCGGTCTTGCCTTCGACTGGTCGCGCGAAGTCGCCACATGCCGCTCCGACTACTATCGCTGGAACCAGTGGATGTTCCTCAAAATGCTCGAAAAGGGCATCGCCTACCGCAAGACGCAGATCGTCAACTGGGATCCGGTCGACAAGACCGTTCTCGCCAACGAACAGGTGATCGACGGCCGCGGCTGGCGCTCGGGCGCCGTCGTTGAAAAGCGCGAAATCCCGGGCTACTACCTCGGCATCACGCAGTACGCGCAGGAACTCCTCGACGACCTCAAGAAGCTCGACGGCTGGCCCGAACAAGTCCGCCGCATGCAGGAGCACTGGATCGGCCGCTCCGAAGGCGTCACGCTCATGTTCCCGTATGCGATTGAAGGCGCCGCGAAGAAACTCTCCGCCTACACGACCCGTCCCGATACGCTCATGGGCGTCACGTTCGTTGCGATCGCCGCCGAACACCCGCTCGCGCAGCACCTCGCCAAGGATCGTCCCGATCTGCAGGCCTTCATTGAAGAATGCGCCAAGGGCAGCGTCTCGGAAGCCGACATGGCGACGATGGAAAAAAAAGGCGTCCCGACAGGGTTCTGCGTTCAGCACCCGATCACGGGCGCCGACGTCGAAGTCTGGATCGCCAACTACGTTCTCATGAGCTACGGCGAAGGCGCCGTTATGGGCGTGCCGGCGCATGACGAACGCGACTTCGCCTTCGCCAAGAAGTTCGGCCTCGCCATCAAGCAGGTTGTCGCCGTTGAAGGCAAAACCTATTCGACCGATGCCTGGCAGGACTGGTACGCCGAAAAGAGCGACTCGACGAAGCTCGTCAACTCCGGCAAATACGACGGTCTCGGCTTCCGCAACGCTTTCGAAGCGATCGCCGCCGACCTTGCCGCCAAGAACCTCGGCCGCAAGGAAGTGAAATTTCGCCTGCGCGACTGGGGCATCTCGCGTCAGCGCTACTGGGGCACTCCGATCCCGATCGTCAACTGCCCGCACTGCGGTCCGGTTCCGGTTCCCTATGAAGACCTCCCCGTGAAGCTTCCGGAAAACCTCGTTCCGGACGGCTCAGGCAATCCGCTCACGAAATGCGACGACTTCAAGAAGGTGAAGTGCCCGAAATGCGGATGCGACGCTGAACGCGAAACCGACACGATGGATACGTTCGTCGACTCGTCTTGGTACTTCCAGCGCTACTGCTCGCCCGACTGCGATACGGCCATGGTCGACGAACGCGCCGACTACTGGATGCCGATGGATCAGTACATCGGCGGCATCGAGCATGCCGTGCTTCACCTCCTGTACGCCCGTTTCTGGACGAAGGTGATGCGCGACCTCGGACTCGTCAAGTACGACGAACCCTTCCGCCGTCTATTCACGCAGGGCATGCTGATGGCCGAGTGCTACTACCGCGACCTGCCCGACGGCCGCCGCCGCTGGTACTATCCGGACGAAGTTGAAGTTCAGTACGACGAAAAGGGCCGCCCCGTCGGCGCCCTTTCGAAGGAAGACAACGACCCCGTCGCGCTGGGCGGCATCGAAAAGATGTCGAAGTCGAAGTGCAACGTCGTCGAACCGCGCGACATCATCAGCAAATTCGGCGCCGACACGGCCCGCTGCTTCGTGATGTTTGCCGGTCCTCCCGACCAGTCGGCCGCTTGGTCGAACTCGGGCGCCGAAGGCGTGTTCCGCTTCCTTCGCCGCATTTGGACGTGGTGCTATCAGCATCGCGACGCCGTGCGCAACGCAGGCTGCATCTGCAAGTTCGAAGGCGAATTGAGCCGCGACGAGAAGCATCTGCGTCACGAAATTCACGCTTCGCTCCAGCAGGCCGCCTACGACTACGACCGCATGCAGTACAACACCGTCGTGTCCGCCTGCATGAAGATGTTCAACGCGATCGACGCCTTCAAGGACGAAGCAGACGGAGGTCAGGCCGCCCGAAAGGAAGCCGTCTCAATCCTCCTGCGCACGCTCTACCCAGTTGCGCCGCACATCACGACGGCTCTCTGGGGCGAACTCGGCTTCGTCGAAGCGATTGGAGACCTGATCGACGCGCCATGGCCGCAGGTCTCGAAGACCGCGCTTGAAGCCGACGAACTCACGCTCGTCGTTCAGGTGAACGGCAAGCTTCGCGGCAGCATCACGGTTGCGGCCGACGCCGACGACAAGACGATCGAAGAGGCCGCGCTCGCCAATCCGGACGCGCAGCGTTTCATCGGCGACACGCCGGTGCGCAAGGTCATCATCGTGAAGAAGAAGCTGGTCAACATCGTCGCAAAGTAAGCGATCACCATCAGCTGATCTTCTTAGAAAAGCCGCTCGACAAAATCGGGCGGCTTTCCCTCTGCCGCATTGGCAGCGCTGGCTTCACAGAACTGAGATCATGGCGCTTCGAGCTTTCGGAGCGCCTCCATGGAATTGACCCCGAGCTTTCGATAGATCGAAAGCCTATGCGCCTGCACGGTTCTTACGGAAATGCCGAAACGATCGGCGGTCTCGGCAGTGGTCATGCCGTTTTGGATGCACTGAACGATTTCGCGTTCCCGGTCGGACAAAAAAGCACGCCGGGTTTCGACTTCGGCCGTCGAGGGGCGCCCGGCGAATCGCTCGAGCGAACGCTGGTTGGCTTCTTCGAGCGCTTTCATGAGGTGCACTTCGTCGACGGGCTTTTGAAGAAAATCGCAGGCGCCTGACTTGAGAGCAGTCACCGCCATCTCCACATCCGCGTGCCCGGTGATGAAGACGACCGACTGACGCTGGAAGCCGTTCTCGGCCAGAACATGCTGCAGTGCCAGACCGCTCATTCCGGGCATGCGAATGTCGAGAAGAATCGTGCCCGGAATGCCCGGATCGTCTTCGTTCAAAAACGCTTCGGCCGAGCTGTAGCGAACTGCACGGATATCCGCACAGGAGAGAAGAAAGGCCAGACCTTCGGCCACCTCATCATCGTCGTCCACGATTCGGACGAGAAGTGCGTCGCTCAGATTCATGTCTTCATCATCCTTCTTGCTGTATTTCTTCGGCATCCAAATCGCCGCGCGGAAGCACGAGTTCGACCCGCAAACCACCCTTTTCCCTCGCTTCGATCTTTAGCATTCCGGCATGAGCCTCCGTCACGGAGCGCACCAATGCCAACCCGAGTCCCAAGCCTTCCGGCTTCGTTGAATTGAGCGGTTCGTTCATTCGCGCAAGATCTTCCTTCGTCAAAACTCGACCGGCGTTTTCGATGACGCACGAAAGAACTTCGCGCTCTATTGAAGTCGTGACCCGTACGGTTTCATGCAACTCTTCTCTGCTCCGAACTTCTGCCGCAGCCTCCGCGGCATTGCGAAGCAGATTGAGCAGCGCCGCTTCGAGCTCAAGCGAATTGCCTCTGAGGAAAAACGGTTCCGACAGCGCGGCTTCCCCTGATCGACGAACAGATTCGGCGCCGTTGCGCACAACGGTTTCGACGGAGATGGGAATAGACGTGCGCAGTTCGCCCAATACGCGCTTCATTATGAGAGCCATGTTGACGCATTCGTCGCGCGGCGCGTCTTTCTTGGCGTACTGCCGAACGCGCTCGACCACTTCGCTCGTATGCCGAATTTGCGTTCTGATGCGCTCCATCGACGTACGAAGCTTCTCGGGGTCGGTCTTTCCGCGGCGAAGAAGCAGAAGCGCAGCGTCTGCGTAATAACTTGCCGCAGCGAGCGGCTGCTTGAGTTCGTGCGCAATCATGCTCGCCTGCTCGCCGATCAGCTGAAGACGCTCAAGCCTTTCAACTCGGTGCCGAATGGCAGCATTCTTTTCTTCGAGCTCGCGCCGCCGCTCGATTTCCTGCGAAAGATCCTGCGTGCGTTCGGAAACCAGACGCTCGACGCGAAGCAGATGCGCCAAGAGTCCGGCGAAGAGTGCAACTGCCAAAATCAGCCACTCCTTGCAGCGCACCCAGAGACCATAAAGCGAATCGTCGTCGAGGTACTGATAGGGACCGATCTTGAGCGCCTGCTCCAGCTCATCCACATGCCGAAAATCGGTTGCAAGGCTCCAAGAGAGCCCGTTTACGGGCGGCTTGGCAAGCAGCGCGGCGGCCACGCGCTTGGAAACGTGCGCGGGCACCTTGCTTGTTGCGGCGAGCGTCCAATTCGGATAAAGGCTCGAACTGTGCGCGCAGGCAAGACCGTCGTTCGTTTTGGGCGCAATGATTCTCAGCGACGACGACCACTGCGGATAGCGGTGCTCCAAAACGCAGGCGCGCAGCATGCCTGCATCGGACTCGCCCGACAAGACGGCCTTTACGACGGTTTCGCCCGGCAGATCGTCGTGAATGATGTTCGCAAACTTCTTCGGATCGAATCCTGCCGCGGCGATTTCGCCTGCAGCAAGCTGATAAGCGAGAAACATATTGGTCTTTCCCGCACGGATGCGCTTCCTGCGAAGATCGGCAATCGTTTGAAGGTCCGTACGGTCGTCTCTGACGAAAATGACGCCCGCGACGCCTTTGTCGGGATCTGGAGCCTGTTCTGAAACGAGCGTTGCCAAGTCTCTCGCGCCGTATTTGCGCTGCATGGACCAAAAGAATCCGCTGCTGGCCAGAAAAAGATCGACATCGCCCGCGCTGACGGCCTTTTCGAGCGCGTCCATGCGCAAAAAGGTCGTCTCGAAGCTCAATCCCGGCACGCTCTGGTTGAGCACCTCGTTCATGCCGCGCAAAAGTTCGTCTTCGGCCGCGACGTGCGTTGTATATTCACCTTCACTCAAAAAGGACATGATGCCGACGCGAATTGCCGCGGGGATCGAAGCCGAACTCACGGCCTCAGGTTTCGATGCGGATGCTTCCGGCGGCGCGCAAGCCGCATCATGGGAAGCCAGAGAACATGCAACGTACAAGCAGAGGCGAAGAATGCCTGCGCTGTGCCCAATCGACCGAAAAAATCTCTTTGAAAACATGTGCCGCTTTCTCATGATTCGTTGAGTCTGCACGATTGCGCCCGTCTCGAATGAATAAGAAAATCGGCTTCACTTTCGCACCGAAAGCGACGCACGGCCGCTCTGAGCATTGAACTCGGAGCGGCCGTACATTTCGAGCTCAAAAGCGATGACTCAACCGTTTATTTGGCGCTGCGCTCATGCAGTTCCTTCACGATCACGTCGCTCACGGCCTTGCCGGACGTAATGCCCCAGCCGACATTTGCTCCCGGTGCCGAGTCGTCGCCGTGCACGGAGTTGGCAATTTCACCTGCGGCATAGAGATTCGGGATGGGATTGCCGTTCTTGTCGAGCACGTGCAGCGACGTATCGACGACGGTTCCGCCCAAGGTCGTCGCAAAGCGCGGCGCCTGTTCGACGAGATAGTATGGACCCTCGTCGCTGATCTTCGCCTTCATGAAGCGAACCGGACGGTTGAAGTCTTCGTCCTTCTTCGCGTCGACGAAGCCGTTGTAGCGCTTCACGGTTTCCTTGAGCGCTTCGGCATCGACGCCGGCGGCCTTGGCGGCTTCATCAAGCGTTGCGCCGTGCGCGAAGACAGGCGTCTTCGTGCCGTTCGCCTCAAGCCACTTGTCGATTTCGGCATCGGAAATGCCGTTGTTGCCGGACACCTTGCGGAAGCCTTCAAAGCTCTTGGCGTCCATCACGAGATAGAGCTTGGCATTCTTTTCGGCGAGTTCTCTTTCCAAGATGTCCTTGCCGGCTGCCTTTTCATTGACGACGCGCTTGCCGGCGGCATTGACGAGGATGCCGCTCTGATCATAAGCGGCGTTGTTGCCCTGGAGCGTGGACTTAGCAATGCCGGGCGAAGATTCGATGCCCTGCGGATAAACCTTGCCGAGATCCATCAGCTGCAGCGCGGCGCCAGCAGCTTCGGCCATGCGATGGCCGTCGCCAGTCGAGGACACGGGCCCATAGTAGAGAGCCTTCTTGAGATCGCCCTGAAGCATGTCTTTGTTCCAGCCGTAGCCGCCCGTTGCGAGAAGCACGGCCTTTGCGCGGATCGTGTAGGACGTGCCGTCGCCGGCCTTGGCCTTCACGCCGGTGACCGCGCCGTTCTCAACAATGAGCTCCGTCGCGCGCGTCGCAAGCTTCACATCCGTCTGCGTGGCGGCAAGCGCTTCGCGAAGCGACTGTGCGTACTGCGGGCAGCCGCCTTCGAGCGGGATGACGCGCGGCGTCTTGTGCTCGGCACGGAAGGCAAAACCATTGGACGAGTCGAGCTTAACGCCCGTCTTCACGGCCCAGTCGATGCTCTTGCCGACATTGAGCGCATAGAAAGCAAGGCCGCTTAGGTCATTGCGTTGATGCCCATTTTCGAGAAGATCATAGGCCATCTTCGAGGGCGAGTCCGTCGTTTCGCCCATGGCGCGCTGCGCTTCGGAGCCCTGAGCAACGACGATGCCGCCGCAAATTGCCGAAGCGCCGCCCAGAAATTCCTGCTTTTCGAGAAGCAGAACCGACAAGCCCTGCTGTGATGCATTGATCGCACCGATCATGCCGGCAGCGCCGCCGCCGATCACTACGAGATCGGCCTCGCGTTCTTCGTGCTGTTCCGTCACGACCTTCTTCACCGGCATCATCATGGCCGAAAGGTCGCCGCCAGCCTGCTTCACGCAGTCCGCAGCTGCCGTTAGGACGGCTACGCTCGACACAGTTGCGCCGCTTACGCGGTCGACGCCCAAAGACTGCGCTTCGACAATGCGGCCCGGCAGAAGGCGAACCGCCGTTTCGCCGATGCCGATTGTTTCCCTGTTGTCATTGATCTTCATCGACTCGATCTTGTCGGCCGAAAAGGTCATCGTCACTTTGACCGGGCCGTTCTGGCCCGGGGCGGATGCCTCATACGTTCCAGCCTGATAGGCCAGCACGGGCGCCGATGCAAAAATCGCGAGGATGAGCGGATTGAGCATTCTTTCGAACTGCATGAGAATGTTTCCTTTCATTGGTCAGCGAGCGCGCAAAACGGACGCGCCTTCTTTTGCGCATCGTCCGAAAAGATCTGCGTGCGCAAGAAAATTCGCATTAAAATTCGTTCGCATTTCTCAATCGCAAAACAGAATTCTGTTGAGCAGAAAAGCCGGCTTTCGCATCGAACCGCTTCCGAGCGCCGGCTTTGCCGACGCCCGAAATGCAATTGTGCGTGAAGAGATTAGTGAGCCTTCGCATAAGCAGCGGCATTCGTGCCGGCGATGCGCCCGAAGGTCACGATGTCGCTTACGGCGTTGCCGCCGATGCGGTTGCCGCCATGCACGCCGCCCGTGACTTCACCGGCAGCATAGAAGCCTTCGATAGGTTTGCCGTCCTTCGAAATCACTTCTGCCTTCGGGTTGATCGTCACGCCGCCCATGCAGTGATGAATGCCCGGCGAGACAAGCACCGCATAGAACGGAGCTTTGTCTAGGCGAATCACCATTTCGGGACGACCGAACTGTTCGTCGTTCTTCTTGTCAAAAGCGGCCCAATAGCTTTCCATCGTCGCCTTCAAGTTTTCAGCCGGCGCGCCGATCGCTTTGGCAAGGTCTTCGAGCGTGTCGCCCTTCACCGCATAGCCGTCTTCAAAGTAGCCGCGCGAGAGCTTGTTCGAATCGAAAATGCTCTGATCGTAGACGATGTAAGCTTCGCCGCCTTTTTCCTTGAGAATGTTCTGCGACACCACGTCACGCGTCTGCAGTTCATTGCAGAAGCGCTTGCCGTCGTGATTGATGAGAATGCCGCCGCGAGCGCGCATCGACTCGGAAATCAGGTGACCGTCGCGCTTCACGACGCTCGGATGGATCTGGATCTGTTCGATGTCCGTGAAGGCAGCGCCGAGCTTTTCGGCAAGAATGAGGCCTTCGCCCTGAGCGCCGGGATGATTCGTCGTCGCAAAGCCCTTGAGTTCGGGACGATACTTCGTGACCAGATCCATGTTGGCGCCGAAGCCGCCCGTCGCGAGAACGACAGCCTTGGCGTCGATCATTTCTTCACCTTTGGGCGTCTTCACGACAACGGCCGAGATGCGGCCGTCCTTCATTTGGATGTCGACGACCTGATTCTGGCGGCGAACTTCGATCTTGTCCTGGTTGACGCGATTGAGGAGCGTCTTGAGCACTGCCGGTCCGACGGGCGAGCCGTCGCACGGACCGTGACTGCGAGCAACGGACTGACCTCCGCCGCGGCCGGTACGGAAGCAGAAGCCTGCGCCGAGATCCATCAGCCACTGTTCGGAATAGCGGGCGTTTTCGGCAAGCGTTCTCAGAAGCTCGGGATTGTTGAGGTTGTGGCCGCCCTTCATCGTGTCTTCATAGAAAAGCTCGGGGCTGTCGTTCGTGATGCCGGCCTCGATCTGCTGCTTCGTGCCGGCGGCATTCATGCCGCCGGAAGCGAAGTTGGTATTGCCTCCGAGATAGGCCTGCTTTTCGAGAACGACGACGGATGAACCGGCTTCCTTCGCCATAATGGCAGCGGAAAGACCGGCGCCGCCCGAACCGATGACGACGACATCGAAGCCTTCGGCCTGCACGCCGAGTGCGGCAGCGGCGATAACGGCTGCGGCCAGGCGCTTCAATTGAATGTGCATGACTGAAATCCTCCTCCTTCTTTTGGTTGAGCTCCGATATGCCCGTAGAACAACTTCTGTTCCACCTCAGAGCTTGATTATTTTGACAGAAGGACCTTCGTACGCAAGTTGACCGACCGCAAGGTGAAGCCTGTCTCGCCGGCGACGCATCCGGTCTTGGCGCGACAAGCCGACAGCGTCCCGCGCTGTTTTTGCCGTCAACCTCAAGATACTGATTGTCGTGTGCATGCCTGCTACACGAAGCGTTCACCAGCGTGAAGATCCGCCATGTCCGTCAAGCTGCTCAATCCCGAATTCGAGAATGATCGAAAGATCCCTGAGCGTCCGATGTTCGTCGTCACTGCCTCGGCCGTACCTGCGAGCGCGAGGCTTCGC
>CAZUXQ010000003.1:0-10565 GCA_964624425.1 uncultured Sutterella sp. | reverse complement strand
GGCTTCGCTGCTGCCAGCGCCCGACGTGCTTCGCGCCGACGGCGCCTGGCACTACAATGCTGAAACAAACATGCTCGAAGAAACGGCAACCAAGGACGTCTCGACCGCCTACCAATTCGATTACGGGGAAAAGGCATCCGCGACGATCGTTTTCGTCGCCGGCCATGAACGCGCCAAGACGGATCGAGCCGATTGTTCTCTTCGCCGTCGGCAAGCCTGCCTGATCGGCATCCAGCGTCACGGCAAAAGCGAAGGCTGCGTCCCGCGCCGAAGAGAATTTTCGAAGGGCGCGGCCTTTTGCGTCGGGTTGGATTTGCGAGTCCGTCAGGGCGGCAACTGCCGGATTCTGCGTCGGCATGACGCCGCAGGCGACGCGCCGAACCAACGGCAGCAGGAGCACGAAAAATTGCTAGAGGCCGAGAAGCCCGCCATGCAGGCGATCTCCGTGATGCTCATTTCGCCGTGCGCCAACGCATCGTGCGCGAGCTGCCGGCGATGCTTTTCGAGAAGTTCCGCAAATGTCGTGCCTTCGCCTTCGAGACGGCGCTGCTGCGTTCTCGAAGAGAGACGAAGCCTCAAGGCGATTGCTCCGATCTCCACGCCTTCTCCCGCCTTGACCATATCGCGTATTTCCTCCGCCATGCGAACAGTGAAATAAAACTGCCGAACATGGTTGAGATACTGCATTACGGCTTGTTCGTTGGCTTCGCGCAGCATGGCGTTCGCTCCGGCATAAGACCCCATCGCGTCCGCGTATGAGAAGCGGATGAAGTCGGTCCCCGGATCGTCGACATTGACCGAGCAGCCGAAGCATTCGTCAAGACGCTGACGCTCCTCCACCAACGCTCGCGGCAGCGCAATGTGCACGACCAAAGGCGTCATTTTGTGCTGAGAAAGCGAATTGGCCTGACGATGCAGAAACGCCGCAATCACCATCAGAGCAGCATGTCCGGCTTCGTAATCGTGCAGCGTGCATGTAGAAGTGCGAAGCCTTTGGCATCGTGCTCTATAGACTCATTTCCTTGGTTGTCGACATGACCTTCTCATAGCGGGCCGTCAAGTCGAGCACCTGCGCGAGCGGATGGCTTGTTGCGATGACGACCCCAGCCCGTGCAAGGTCGCCGTCTGCATTTCGCGCCCGCAGTTGAATCCGATCAACTCGCCGCCCGTTTCAGAGACGATCGCCGCCCAGAAGCGCCGAACGTTAAGCGTCGGATGACGGCTGTCCGGCACGGTAAGCAGAGACACGTCGAGACCGACGCGCTTCAATGACTTCGAGCGAAACGCCGTAGCCTCGGGCGGTCTGGCAGATGGATCGAATCCAACTCGCAAGGATGCTGTCGCCGAGCGGCAGACGCCGCGATCGTCCGACAGCGCCGACTTCCGTCGGCACGGGTGATTCCTGGCCTTGGTCAGTCATACGAAGAATCCTTCGCAGGCGGAAATTCACTCAGGCAAATCACCTTGCTGAGTTTCCTATGGTTTCTCCAACACTTAGAAAAAGCAGTTGGTCTGCTCGAAAGGAAAAGGCAGGCCGACTGCAAAAAAAAGGCTTTGAAAGCAATGCCGGCCGGCGGAATGCCGGCGACGGGCGCATCGAATTTGCAAGAAGCAGAGATCGAGTCCTCTGCGAACTATGTCCGCCTTACGCGAACTTGAGGCTCTTCTGAGGATGATGCGCGTGCCGACGAAGTCTCCCTTTTCGTTGAAGCAGGTCGAGATGCCGCCGCCACTGCAGCAGATCACGATGCAGCTGTTCTCGACGAGCTTCTTCAATGGAAGGGTTCGGCGCTTCGGTTCCGGCCTCGCCACGACGCGGCGGTACTTGTCGCCGTCCTGAGCAAACGTCCAGACGTTGTTCCTCGGCAAAGCGTTCGGCTTCTTCCCTTCCTTTTCGTAGACGGAGCCGACGGGCTTCGAGGGATGCAGGAAGGCCGGATCTTCGGGATCGACCTGCGTCTGCGTGAAAATCATCGCGAGCTTCTCAGTCTTCGGAATGAAGTTGACGTGCTCATCCTGAACCATGCAGCCGATCAATGCCGATGGATTCGGCGCCGATCATGTCGAGCGGGAACATCGTGCAGGCGTTGTTCTGCAGAGCCAGGAGACCGACCTGCGGACCGTTGCCGTGACGATAAGCTGCTTGCCTTCGTGCGTCTTGGCGATCTGGCTGCAGGCGAAGCGGACCTTCGCGCGCTGAATTTCGTGCTTCATCACTTCGCCGCGCTTCAAAAGGGCGTTGCCGCCGAGTGTGATGAGAAGCCGCATTTTTTCGAAAATTCCTCGCATTGCCGTAAAGAAGCAGCCGCCGGGACAGGCTTGTTCAGGAACCTTGGAGAAAGCGATGGCGTTGCCTGCCGCCTGCTTAAGAAGAAACGAATCAGTTCACGCCGACGACTGCGGCGAGGAGCGTCATGCTAAGCGCCGCCGAGAAGCCGATCGCGCGGAAGTGGAGCTGGTGCTCGGTGTTGTCGATGCCGAACTCGAATTCGCCCGGATTGCGCGGCAGCGAGTGATGCACGCCGACCGTTCTTCCGGTCTTTGCCTTGATGTTCTTGAGCATTTCAGGCTAGATGCAGTAGTCGGGCATCTTCTTTTCGAAGTCGGCGCGGTTCGGGTGGTCGTCCTTCTTCACGGAGCAGCTCGGCAGATGGATGAGGTCCACGTTGCGGTTCATGCAGAGCTTCTTTCTGCTTCATCGCGAGGTCGAAGCATTCTTCGACGTTCGCGCCCATCTTGACGAGCTTCTGGCGAACGACTTCCGGCATGCGCAGTTCGCTCGTGCCCGTACAGATGATTTTGCGCCCATCTCGGCAAGCGCGAGCGCAAAGGACTGACCCGAACGGACGCTAGAGAGATCGGGCACGGCGGTCGCGACCGTCGTGTTCGACAGATCGCCGAAAGCGCGCCGGCAGGGGCAGGAATCGAGAGGCCCTTCGCCGAGTGCGTCGCTTGGCCGCAACCGCGCGAGATGATCGGCGCGCAGTGACCTTCGATCGCTTCGAGAGCGACGAGCGCTTTCTTGGCGTCCCAGGCGGCGCAGCGCGATCACGTCGGCATATTCGCTCGTCACGCGAAGGTTGTCGGCAAGCAATTCGTTCTTCGCGACGAATGAATTGTGCGTCGGCTCGGCTTCCGTGATGACGGAACCGCCGAGGCGATGCATGGCGTTTTCATGCAAGCAGCGCATGCGGATCGAGAGCTGGAAGAAGAGCGTGCAGAGAACCTTGCCCTTCAGAAGATCCGTACCCATTCGCATGAACAGCTCGAGCATTTCCGCGGCCTTGCAGAAGCTCAGAATTTTTCCGCGGGAGAAGTCGTTGAGGAAGGTGATGTTCTTGCCTCGCATGTGCGCGGCGTCAAGAACTTCGCGGATGTCACGGACTTTGAAGTCGGCGTCGAGAACCATGATGGTCAGTTCCTGCAATTGAGCGGTCAACAAAATCGAAGCCCGGTCCTGCCGGCATTCTAAAGGCGCGCATACCGCTTTAGAAGGATCTCAAAGCCTTCCGACGGAACTGAATACAGGATGCGCCGATTTCCGCAACGGGCCGTTTTGCGCCAACCCATTGTTATTTCGCGTCGCGCTGTTTTCAAGAATGACTTTCAATGCCGTGGGCTTGCCGCGAGACGGCAAACGGCATATCGAGATGGATTTTCGCGTATTTACGCTCGATGCCGATCAAAGATTTTTTTGTCATCGGACGACGCCCATCATGCGTCTTTTTCATTCCGACCCCATGTCGGCACCGGCCATCCAGTCGGCCACTGTCGCCGGGATCGGACGGAGCACGACCGGAAACATTGCGATCCGTTCATGGAGCTCTCTGCGGCGAACGGCGGGACGCCAAGAGAAGAGAAGCTGGTCGTACGGATTCCAAAGCGCGACCCACCCGAGCACGAGCATTCCTTCCGAAATCGTATTGGTGATGGTCGGATAGTCCGGAAAGTCGGCAAAATAGCGCACGACCTGACAGCCGAGCATGAAGACGAAGCCCCAGAAGACCGAGGAGAAGACCTGCCGCAACGCTGCCTTCTCTTCGCGCCTGAGTCTGACGTGCCAGGACTTTTCGTAAATGGCGAGGACCTTGTTGACCTTTTCCTGCAGGCCCGGCGTTATTCGTTCGATGGGAAGATAAACGACGATGCGCCCCTGCGCTTTCTTGGGCAGGCTCTTTGCCATGTCTTCAAAGTACTCGAGAATGTCGTCGTTGATCCTTCTGTAAGGAAGCGGCAGCGGCACGGACGTCTCAACCGCGTCGGACATGGTTTCGAGAACGAGCGGCACCTCCCAGACGCTGTCCGAACCCCGTTTGGCGCAATAGAAATTCGCGTAAGCCTCTTCCGTAATGCCGGCAATGCTGACGATTTCAGTCGAAGCATGCTTCGCCTCACACATCCGTATTCCTTTTTTTGCGTTCGCAGACGCAAAAAAGATGCGTTTCTCTTTGAACCGTCCGCAATGCAAATCAAATTTAACGCACCGGCAGCCCTGCCGCCGCTCGAACTCTATAATTTCCTGATCGTTCAACAGAACCACTTGAAAAACCAGTCATGCGCATTCTTCAGTCCCGCCGAGCGTTTCTTGCCGTCGCGCTCTCGGCGCCGCTCGCGCTTTCCGCCTGCGGCTTCCGTCTGCGCGGCCATTTTCAGGCGCCTTTCGACGCGCTCTATCTGCAGATGCGCGGAAACACGCGCTTCTCCGGGCTTATGAAGCGCATGATCGAGTCGGGCTCCAACATCAAGTGCGTCCCCGATGCGCACCGCGCCGACGCCGTACTCGAACTCATCAACATGAAGCGCGAACGCGACATCCTCACGATCAGCGACTCGGGCCGCGCTCGCGAATACGAACTGACGCTCACCATCGACTTCCGCGTCACGTCTCCCGACGGCTTCATCTTCGTCGACTCCACGACGCTCGTCGCCCACCGCGACATCACGTATTCGGAGAGCGAATTCTTGGCGCGCGAAAATGAAGAAGAAGTTCTTTATCAGGACATGGAAAACGACTTGCTCTCGCAGCTTCTGCGCTACCTCGAAGCAGCTCGCCGCCCCGACTGACGCCTTCATGTCTTTCAGGACATCGCCTTCACAACCGTTGCCGATTGAGCCTTTGCGTCTGCCAACCACATGACACCGAGCAACCTTCATTCTCATTTTGAGCGCAATTCCATGCTCGAACCTCTGTGGCTCATCACGGGGTCAGAACTTCTGCTGCAGCTCGAGAGCGTCGACTTGCTGCGCAAGCATGCGCGCGAGCTCGGCTACACGGATCGCCAGACGCTTGAAATGAACGGCTCCTCGGACTGGACGAAGCTCTTTGACTCGGCCGCCGAAATCGGCATGTTCGACGAACGCAAGTTCCTTGAAGTACGCATTCCCACGGGCCGTCCCGGTCAGGCGGGCTCCAAGATGATCGAGCGCTTTCTGAAGCTGCCGCCTTTGGACGGCGTCATCGTCGTCTTTCAAATTCCGAAGCCCGACTGGCAGGGCGTCAAGGCCACGTGGTGGAAGTCGCTCAACGCCGCCTGCACGGTGGTCGACTGCGAAGATATTCCGCGCCAAGACCTGCCTCGCTGGCTCGCGGAGCGCATGGCGCGAAACAGCCAGCGCGCCTCGCGGGAAGCGCTTGAACATTTCGCCGATCTCGTTGAAGGCAATCTCCTTGCAGCCGTCCAGGAAGTCGCGAAGCTCGCGCTCCTTTTTCCAGAAGGCGAACTTACCGACGAGCAAATTTCGTCGAGCGTCGCGAGCAGTTCGCGCTACAGCGCGGATTCGCTCATGAAAAGCATCTGTCTCGGCGAAAAAGAACGCGCCGCGCGCATCATCGACGGGCTTGAAGCGCAGGCCGAACCCTTTCCGCTTCTCCTTATGATCCTGACGACTCAGATCCGAAACATCATCAAGCTGCGTCAGGCCTACGACAACCGACAAACCTACGTGCCCGGCGTCTTCGCGACGCCGGAACTCAAAAAAGCCGCACGCCGCCTCACAACGAAGCGCCTTTCCGGCGCACTTTCGGTCTGCGCAGACATCGACCGCCTCTCGAAGGGACTTTTGGTCCCGAGCCGCGACAGCGATCCGTGGATCGAACTCAAAAGCGTGGCGCTTTTCCTAGCAAGCTGAATTCTTCTTCGGCTCAAAACTTTACAATTGGAAAACTGCCTTCAGTCGTCAACGACACCGCAAATTTAAGATTGAGCTCAGCAGCATCCGATGAATTTGCTTCCCGGTCGTCTTTCTCGCTTGCTACCATGATTGCCGCATAAGCCGGCGCTTTGCCGGAGGTCTTCTTTCATGTCCACGCAAAATACTTCCGCTCATGCCGAAATCGTCCGTCTCGGCACCGCCGCTCGCCTTGCCTCCCGCGGCATGGCGCGCGCCTCTACGAAAGAAAAAGACGCTGCGCTCAAAGCGCTCGCGAGACTTCTCGTCGAACGCAGCGCCGAGATTCAGAAGGCCAACGAAGAAGACTTGCAGCTCGCGCGCGAAGAAGGCCTTTCCGATGCCTTCATCGACCGCCTGACCGTGAGCAACAAAGTACTAAACCGCATGGCCGACGGCGTGCGCGAGATCCTTGCGCTGCCCGATCCCATAGGCGTCATCGAAGACATCCGCCCCCGCCCGTCCGGCATTCAGGTCGGCCGCATGCGAATGCCGCTCGGCGTTCTTGCGATGATCTTCGAATCGCGACCGAACGTGACGATCGACGCTGCGGCGCTTGCAATCAAGTCGGGCAACGCGCTCATCCTGCGCGGCGGGCATGAAGCGATCCAGAGCAACAAGGCGCTTGCGAAAGTCGTCGCCGACGCGCTTGCAGAAGCGGGCCTGCCTCCCACAGGCGTTCAGCTCATCGCGTCTTCGAACCGCGACCTCGTTGGCGAACTCATCCGTGCGCGAGATTACGTGGACGTTCTGATCCCGCGCGGCGGCAAGGGTCTCATCAGCCGCCTCATGCACGAAGCAACCGTGCCGATGATCAAGCATCTGGACGGCATTTGCCACACCTACATCGATGCCGACGCCGACCTTGGCATGGCGCTCTCCGTTGCGGACAACGCAAAGACGCAGCGCTATTCGCCCTGCAACGCCACAGAAACACTTCTTGTGCATGAAAAAGCCGCGCAAGCCTTTCTTCCGATGATCGGAAAGGTCTTTGCCGAGAAGTTCGTGGAAATGCGCTGCGATGCCGAATCGAAGCGCATTCTCTCGAACGCAGGCTTTGCAGTCGTCGATGCGGCCCCTGAAGACTGGGATGCCGAATACAATGCGCCGATCATCAGCATTGCTGTCGTGAAGTCTCTCGACGAGGCCATCGATTTCATCGCCGAACACGGCTCGCATCATACGGACGCCATCATTACGGACAACTACGCTGCTGCGCAGCGCTTCCTGCGCGAAGTGGATTCAAGCTCCGTTATGGTCAACGCTTCCACGCGTTTTGCCGACGGCTTCGAATACGGTCTCGGCGCCGAGATCGGCATCTCGACCGACAAACTGCACGTGCGCGGTCCAGTCGGTCTCGAAGGCCTCACCAATCTGAAATTCATCGTTCTCGGCCACGGAGAAGGCCGAGCCTAATCGCGAGCGCGGAATGCTCGACGCTCCTCATCATCGTCTCCATTGCTTTCTATGGCCAATTTTCTTTACTATGCCGTCTGCCCGTTCGGTCTTGAGAACCTTCTGGCCGATGAAATTCTCGCGCTAGGCGCAAATTCTGATCTTATCAAGCCCGCCAAGGGCGGCGTACAGTTCGGCGGCGATGCATCGCTCGCTATGGCCGCATGCCTTCACTCCCGTCTCGCGAGCCGCGTCCTCATGCGCGTTGCGTTCGACGAATACTGGGACAGCCGCGACATCTACGAACTCGCCCGCAAAACAAAGTGGGAGCGCTGGTTCGGTTCGGACCACACCTTCCGCATCGACATGACGGCCAACCGCTGCCCGCTCGAAAGCATCGACTTCGCGGCGCTTCGGATCAAGGATGCCGTCTGCGACCGCTTCCGCGAGCTTGCCGGACGCCGTCCCGACGTAGACCGCCGCGCGCCAGACGTGCGCATCATGGCACACCTCACTTACAGTCACGCAAGCTTCTACATTGATCTGGCAGGCGAAGCGCTCTTCAAACGCGGCTGGCGCCTCACGCACGGCGAAGCACCCTTGAAGGAAAACCTAGCCGCCGGCCTTCTGATGCTTTCGGGCTGGACGCCAGAAAAAATGCTCGTCGATCCTTTCTGCGGCTCAGGCACTATTGCAATTGAAGCTGCCCGCATGGCCGCCAAAATGGCGCCGGGACTCGACCGTCATTTTGCCTTCGAAAAGCTCAAAGGCTTTGATATGGGCCTGTGGCGCGAAATGAAGGAAGATGCCCGCGCAGCCGTCAATAAGAGCGCGCCCGTCCGCATCCAAGCAAGCGACATTTCTTCGATCGTCGTCGAAAAAGCAGTTGAAAATGCGGCTCGCGCCGGTCTTTCTCCGCTGATTGCCGACGGCCGCCTCACGTTTTCTCAGAGGGACGCTCGCGAAGTTCTGCCTCCGGGAGGCACCGCCGCGGGACTTCTCATTGCGAACCCGCCTTACGGCGAGCAGTCGAATCCGAAGTCCGCGTCCATCCGCTCGATGATGGGCGACGTGGCCTCGAACCTCAAGACACATTACGCCGGCTGGAGTGCCTGGATGCTCACATCCGACCGCACGCTGCCCTCGCAGATGCACCTCAAGGAGTCGCGCAAGATCGTCCTTTTCAATGGCCCTCTCGAATGCCGCTTTTTCCGCTTCGACATGGTCGCGGGAAGCAACCGCCGAGTGAAAAAGACCGCTGAATGACGCAAAGCGCACAACACTGGCAGCTGCCGCGTATTTTGCATGAACTCTTGTCCTGCAGTCAGGGTGGGGTTTGAATTTTTGCCGACAAAACCCTGAGTTTTGTCGTTCATATTTAATGCTGACGATTAATTTCAAAAAATTCGTTGGCTAAAAGAAAAGATGCTTCATGCATGGAAGCTCGGAACAGCCATGTTAAGAAAGCCTCTGGCTGCCTGCAACCGCTCACAAAGTCAAGGAGCGGCTCCGTGGAAATTGTCAACAGGCGCAAAAAACGGACTGCGCTTTGCTGAGCGGACGGATCATGCCGGAATGCTTCGACGGGCCGCTTGCTGCGCGGCAGGCCCCGCAGGGGCTGTTCGACTCGTCCGAACTGCAGTCTGCGCCAAACAGGACGAACAGCTAATCATTGATCGAATCTGTCGAGGGATCCGCCGGACGGGACGCCGCAACGGGATGGAACCTCGTTGAGTTCAGCCGATGCTCCGCCGGCCTTAATGTTGAGAAAAGATCTTCCGCTGCGAGTGAGCTTGTTGCGCAGCAGCGCGGGATGATCGGCAAGCCGCTGAGCCTTGATGATCAGGAGGTCTCGTCGATCTTTGCAGGCTTGCTTGGCAGAGCCAGCTTAGCTGATCAGCTGCTGAGATCGCATCTCAACGGTCCGTTTTTCATCATTCTCTTGAATCACGACCTTGTACGCTTCATCGTCGAGTTTGAATTTGCCGATATCGCTCAAGGAATCCGAGAGTCGATGATTCCAACCGGCAGCGTCCTCGGTCAATTTCTTGGTCCGGCTGTCGGCATTGCAGAACCGACGCTTCAGGCCGCAAGGACGTTCGAGCGGCGAATGCCGAGCCGAGACGGCGATGCCGGCGCCTGAATCCTTCGAGATGTCCGATCTGGTCCGGAAATGACTTGATTTGGACGCAGACGGCGCTCGGCATGGGAACGGGCCGTCCCGCTTTTCGAGTTCTCTCTGGAAGCGCGCCGGCTGATCCATGCGGCCGATGCAGTTGACAACCTGAACCAAGAGCTGAAAAAGGCGGCGAAAGCGCGAGCCCACTTTCCAGGCGAGACGGCTGAAGGAAGCTTCTGCAGCTTGCGCCGCGGAAATGGAAGCGGCCGTCTCCGTACTGGAATTTTCTATGTTTATCACCCCCTCAAATTTGGTCGCCAACAAAGCTTTTTACACTCTCTAGACAGCAGGAAGAACGACTGAGCAAGCTGCCGCAGCGTTTGGAGCGGAATAAAAAAAGCAAATTCCTGTCTGTTTCGCAAATTCAATGCTTATTCCCTCTTTGACTCTGCTGCTTGCGCACGAAAGGTCTAAACTTCCTCGAGTCGGCGGCAAAGCCGCCAACTATGTGAAAAGGAGATTGACATGTTCAATAGACGTCAGTTTTTTGCCGCCGCAGTTCTTGCCGCTGCACCGTTCATTCCAATTCCGGCCCTAGCTTCTCCATCAGACGCGATTCTGACCGGGCTTGTTGCCGGCGTGACGGACGCAGCAGTCTCCGCCTACATCCAAAAGCATTACAAAGACGCGCGGTGGGATGGCCGCTACTTCTACGAAGGCGATCGCCGCTACAGTCGCGACGAGTGGCGTCGCGAGCTCGAACGCCGCCACTATGCCGAGGCGCATCGTCAGCCATCGCCCAAGCCTCAGCCGAAGCCGAAGAAAGAGCCCAAGAAGAAGGAGCCGCCGAAGCCGTAGCCGACAAAGTCCCGTTCGAATCAAT
>CAZUXQ010000002.1:6055-23903 GCA_964624425.1 uncultured Sutterella sp. | reverse complement strand
GCTCGCGTTGATGTCGCCGCCCTGAGCGCCGATGCCTGGGACAAGAAGCGGCAGCATCGGCGCGATGCGGCGCACGTTGGCGAGTTCTTTGGGGTAGGTCGCGCCCACGACAAGGCCGAGCTGGCCGTTCATGTTCCATTCGCCCGCAACGAGTGCGGCGACGTGCTCGTAGAGCTTCTCGCCGCCCACGTCGAGCATTTGAAGGTCATCGCCGCCCTTGTTGGATGTGCGGCATAGGATGAAGGCGCCTTTGTCTTTATAGGCGAGATAGGGCGCGATCGTGTCGCGGCCCATATAGGGCGAGAGCGTTACGCAGTCGGCTTTGAAGCGTTCGAACGCTTCGCGCGCGTAGTGTTCGCATGTCGAGCCGATGTCTCCGCGCTTGGCGTCGAGGATCACCGGGATGCCGGGATGCTTTTCGTGAATGTAGGAGATGAGCGCTTCGAGTTCGGCTTCGGCGCCGCTCGACGCGAAATAGGCAATTTGCGGCTTGAAGGCGCAGACGGTTTCGGCTGTTGCATCGACGATGCCGGTGCAGAAGTCGTAGAGAGCATTGGACTTGCCGGCAATCGGTTCGGGGAATAGGGCCGGATTCGGGTCAAGGCCGACGCACAAAAGCGAGTTGGCGCTTTGCCAGCGTGCCTGAAGCATCTCAAGGAAAGTCATTTCGAAGGTTTTTCAGGGGTTGAGTTGGGCTTGATTCAAGCGCAGATTTTAAGGCGATGGCAAGCGTTCGAAAAAGGCGGCGCGGAATGATTTGCCGTGTCCGAAAATGGAAAATGTCGTTTTTGCCCGAAGATTGGCGAAAAAGCGAAGAAAGCGGATGGAGGGTTTTCTATTGTGATTGCATGGCGGAGGAGCCCGAAAAGTCTGCTTCCGCTCCCAAAAAGCCGAAAAAACATCTTGAGAAAGACATCATGACATCCTCCAAGACTCTTGTTCTGACGCGACCAGCCGCCGTTTCTTCCAACGACGGCGCATGCTTGCGTCAAATCCGGCGCGCACGGCATTTGAGTGCCGAAGCTTGCGCCCTTCTTCGAATTCGCGGAGCGACTGTGTCAGTCAAGTACATCAATGCCGGGCGGCTTCGGCGTGATGAAGTTCTGCGCGTTCGGCATGTACTTCTCCGATATGAAGAGCTCCGACTTTTTGGATTGCTGCGGACTGCAGAGTCTCTGGATGACGGCCGAAAATGGTTTTGAATAAAAGGCAAATAAAGGGCAATTCGCAGCAGTTTGGCATCGGTGCTCCTGTCTTCGGCTGCGCAGTCAAGAACCGCATCTGCTGGATGGATGCGAAGCTTTCGTCATCAATGCTGGTTCAAAAGCCTCGGCGAAGCTTGGAATCTCCCGCGGCGGCTCGCTGTCCGGCAGAGCGGAAAGCGCCGTTTTTTTTGAGAGGATCTGTTGCAAAGACTGCCGTGCGGGCATGCGCATCTGACATAGAATGCTTGAGAAGCGAGTTTCGCCGGGCGCGTCTCTTCGGGCGGCATTTTGCCGGCAGCCCGAGAGCGGTCGGCATGTGAAAGGTAGGAGAATCTGATGAATGCTTTTATGGACCGCCGCTGTTTTCTGCGGTTTGCCGCAGGAGCTGCCGCGCTTGCTTCCGCGCTTTCTTCAGGCGTGAGGGCCTATGAATCCAAGTGGCCGAAGAAGCCTGCTGTGCCGACCGACTTCAATGCCGAAGAGTTCTTCTGCGAACTCGAAGAAAAGGGGCACGGCGTGCATCTGCCGAAGGTTGAGAATGCGCCGGTGGCATTCATGGTCTTCGATACGCAGTGCCAGTGGTGCGTTTGGGAAGAAGAGCAGTACAAGCCCTTCTTCGAAAAAGTTAATTTCGTCTGGCATCCGGTTGCCGTCCTGAGCCCCTGGAGTGAACTGCAGGGTGCTGCGATTCTCGCCTCGAAGGATCCGGTGAAGACCTTCTTCGAGCATGCCGCGCACTTCCGCGACGAAGCCTTCAAGGGGCTCGACGTGCGCAACATGGAAATCCCCTTCGAGTCGCGCGTGGCTGTGTGGGACAATTCCAAAATCTTCCGCCGCTCGGGCTGCCGCGACGTGCCGTTTGGCGTCATGAAGACGCTCGACGGGCGCTACATTCCGCTCCCTGAACAGACGACGGCGGACTTTGCGAAGCTCACGGGCATCAAGCTCTGAGAACGATGAACGGAGCAACATCAAGAAGAAGCGAAAAGCGGGCGCAGCTTCCTTGAAGGATCTGCGCCCGCTTCGCAACCGCTACAGGGAGGCCAAAACGCAAAAAACAGTGCCGCAGGCTTCAGCGCCTGCGGCAACAGTGCCTTGCGGACTAGGATTTGGTCTTCTGCAGCCGGCAGATTACATCATGCCGCCCATGCCGCCCATGCCTTCCATTCCGGCCGGCGTCTTTTCTTCGGCCGGGATGTCGGCAACCATGCAGTCCGTCGTGAGGATGAGCGATGCGACGGAAGCTGCGTTCTGCAACGCCGTGCGGGTCACCTTCGTCGGATCAAGAACGCCCATTTCGACAAGATCGCCGTACTGAGCGGTTTGAGCATTGTAGCCGTAATTGCCAGTGCCCTGAGCAACCATGTTGACCACGACGCTCGGTTCGCTGCCGGCGTTGGCGACGATCTGGCGCAACGGCTCTTCCATCGCGCGGAGCACGATCTTGATGCCGGCGTTCTGTTCGTCATTGTCGCCCTTGAGATCCTTGATGGCGAGCTTGGCGCGGATGAGCGCGACGCCGCCGCCCGGGACGATGCCTTCTTCAACGGCAGCGCGCGTGGCGTGCAGAGCGTCTTCGACGCGAGCCTTCTTTTCCTTCATTTCGACTTCCGTTGCGGCGCCGACTTTGATGAGCGCGACGCCGCCGGCGAGCTTGGCCACGCGTTCCTGAAGCTTTTCGCGGTCGTAGTCGCTCGTGGCGGCTTCGATCTGCGTGCGGATGTTCTTCACGCGGGCTTCAATGGCGGAAGCATCGCCGGCGCCGTCGATGATCGTCGTGTTTTCCTTCGAGATTTCGACCTTCTTGGCGGAGCCGAGCTGTTCGAGCGTGGCCTTGTCGAGCGAGAGGCCGACCGTGCTCGAGATGACCGTGCCGCCCGTGAGGATGGCGATGTCTTCAAGCATGGCCGTGCGGCGGTCGCCGAAGCCCGGCGCCTTGACGGCGCAGACCTTGAGGATGCCGCGGATGGAGTTCACGACGAGGGTCGCAAGCGCTTCGCCGTCGATGTCTTCGGCAATGATGAGGAGCGGACGAGCGGCCTTGGCAACCTTTTCGAGCACCGGGAGGAGTTCGCGGATGTTGCTGATCTTCTTGTCATGCAGAAGGATGAGCGGATTGTCGAGAATCGCGGACTGCTTTTCGGGCTGGTTGATGAAGTACGGGGAAAGATAGCCGCGGTCGAACTGCATGCCTTCAACGACTTCAAGTTCGTTCTTGAGGCTCTTGCCGTCTTCGACCGTGATGACGCCTTCCTTGCCCACCTTATCCATGGCTTCGGAAATGATTTCGCCGATTTCCGTGTCGGAGTTGGCGGAAATGGAGCCGACCTGGGCGATTTCCGTATTGGTGGTCGTGGGCTTCGAGATCTTCTTGAGTTCTTCAATGGCGGCGGCGACGGCCTTGTCGATGCCGCGCTTCAAATCCATCGGGTTCATGCCGGCGGCGACGAACTTCATGCCTTCGTCAACAATCGCCTGAGCGAGAACCGTAGCCGTGGTCGTGCCGTCGCCGGCATTGTCGCTCGTCTTCGAGGCGACTTCGCGCACCATCGCGGCGCCCATGTTTTCGAACTTGTCCTTGAGTTCGATTTCCTTGGCGACGGAAACGCCGTCTTTCGTCACCGTTGGGCCGCCGAAGGCGCGCTCGAGAACAACGTTGCGGCCTTTCGGACCGAGAGTGACCTTGACGGCATCGGCGAGAACATTGATGCCGCGAACCATCTTCGTGCGGGCATCATTACCAAAAAGAACCTGCTTGGCAGCCATTTTCTTTCCTTATCTTCAAAAATCTGTAGTGAAAGTTCTGACGGTGCGGCGCTGCTTATTCGAGCACGCCCATGATGTCTTCCTCGCGCATGACGAGAAGCTCTTTGCCGTCGACCTTGACGGTCTGGCCGGCGTACTTGCCGAAGAGAACGCGGTCGCCGGCCTTGACGTCCGGCGCGATGATGCGGCCGGCTTCGTCGCGCTTGCCGGGACCGACGGCGATGACTTCGCCCTGGTCGGGCTTTTCGCCGGCGGAGTCCGGGATGACGATGCCGAAAGCCGTGGTCGTTTCGGCTTCGAGGCGCTTGATGATGACGCGGTCATGCAAAGGACGGATCTGCATCTGAGAAATCTCCATTCACAATCTATTGGGCCGGCCGAAATCGTAAGCGGCGCGGTCAAGCGATAAAAACTTCAAGAAGTTGAGCCGACGCGCGCTGCTTCCGGCAGGTCGTCCGTCTTCGGGCAAAGGCCTCGAAAGTTGCGGCGCTTCGAGCTGAATTCTTCCGATGACTCCTATATGGGGACGGGCCAGAATTTTTCAAGGGCCGCAGAAGCAAAAATTTACAGTCGTTCGCTCAGTCTCTTTTTTGCCTGCGGCCGCCAAAGCGCGAAAATGCCTGCATCAAACGAATGAGGCGCCCGAAGAAGAATCCTGCGGACGCTTCTGCAAGCCGAAGCGGGAAGCGAATTCGAGCATGCGGCCGGCAGGCCGACATCAAAAATATGCCGCCGGGAGCGCATGCGCAAAAAGAGGATCGGACATGAGCGGACAGACATCGAACGGGATTTTCGGCTCCGCCGCGCCGGCGGCTTTGCTTCTCTTGGCTTTCTTGAGTCTTTCGGCGGCGCCTTCGCTTTGGGCGGCCGACGCGCCGGCATTGAAGACGCAGAAGGCGCCCGCCAAGAATGCGCAGGCCGCGCAGAAAAAGGAAGCGTTCGTTCCCGAACCCATTCGGCGCGCGGCGCAGCGCTGGAAGGTAAATGTCGACGATATGGTGATTGCCGTCATGCCTTTGGAACGCGTGCGAATCGACGCGAACGGGAGCTCAAACGCGTCTCAAATCAAGCTTCGCTACGGGCTCAATGCAGGCCGCGCCGATCGTCCGGCTTCGACGGCAAAGCTCATCACGACGCTCGTGGGCTTGGAGGAGCTCACGCCGGCTTTTCATTGGTTCACAGGCTTTTATACCGAAGAGTGGCCGGCGCTTGAGGGCGAAGCCGCGCAGAACCCGCGCAACGACCGCGTCTCGAATCTCTACATCCGCGGCGGCGGCGATCCGTCGCTCGTCATCGAAGACTTTGCGCTTCAGGTCGACCGCCTCGCTCAGATGGGCGTGAAGCACATCGACGGCAACATCGTCATCGACCGGAGCTGCTTCAATATTCCTCCTGTCGATCCGGGCGCCTTCGACGGCAGAAGTTCGCGCCCCTACAACCTGCCGCCTGACGCGGCGCTCGTGAATTTCCGCAATCTTTCCTTCGAAATCATTCCGGAAAAGAATGCCGACGCCGCGCGCATTGTGACGTTGCCGGCGGAAATGTCGGGCGTCGTCTTTCCGAAGACCGTGAAGATGACGAAGGGCGATTGCGGCGACTGGAAGTCGAAGCTCGGCTTCAAGCTTCTCGCCGGAGAGGACGGCGCGAAGCGCGCCGTCTTTCAGGGAAGCCTTCCGCGTGCGTGCGGATCGAAAAGCTTCAACGTAATTGCTTTCGAACCGAACGACTATTTCGAGCGCGTCTTCCGCGCGCTTTGGGAGAAGGACGGAAGAACGTGGGGCGGACATGTCGTCGACGGCAGGATTCCCCATACGGCCAAACGGCGTTTCGTACGCATGTCGCCGGGGCTCGCCGAAACGGCGCAGCTCATCAACAAATGGTCCAACAATACGATGGCGCGCCACCTTTTCCTTACGCTCGGCCAAGTAAAGGTTCGCAAGGAAGAAGCCGACGCGAAGAAAGCCGAGCAGACAGATGCGAAAGCAGAGGCCTCCTCTTCCGAGTGGAAGCAGTTTTCGCGTCCCGTGACGCTTGAAGACGCTCGAGGCGTCGTTGCCGACTGGCTCAGGAGGCGAGGGATCGACGCCGGGAAGGTGTATCTTGAGAACGGCTCTGGGCTCTCGCGCGAAACGCGCGTTACGGGCCGCACGATGGTTGAAATTCTCGCTGCCGGCTGGCAGGGGCCTGCGATGCCTGAATTCCTCGCGTCGCTTCCCATCACGGGAGAAGACGGCACGATGGCGAAGCGCAAGGTAGCCAAGGGCTACGGACGAATCAAAACCGGGTTTCTGAACGACGTGCGCTCGATCGGGGGCTATGTTTTCACCAAGAATGGCGAGCGCTATGCGGTTTATGCGAGCGTTCACGGCTCGAAGAACATGCCCGGCGCGACGGCGGTGCTCGACAATGTCATCGATTGGGTCTACAAGCTGCCGCCGCGGAAGCAGGCGCTTGAAGCCGATGGCTGAAGGAAGACGGGCTGACTGTCGGAGAATGCCGTGCCTATAGGGGTTGACGGCTTTTTGGCTTCGTCAAAAATCGTCATGATGATCCTGCGGCTCGCATTGAGGGCGAATGCGGAGGCCGCGCCTTTGCCGATCTTCAGGCTGCAGGGGCGCGGTGCAGAAGGGACCGATGGCGGCTTCCGGCGCAAAGGCTACATGCTGAAGGTGCTTGCATCGGCGCTCGACGACGCAGGCTGCGCAGTTCCGAAGAAAGAGCGCCTGTCTGCAGGCGTCCTCACGTTCGGCGGCCCGGCTACTTGCGCTCAAGAGCTTCGACGACGATCGCCGGCGTCAGAAGTTCGGGGAGCACCTCGACGCGGCCGTCGGGCCGGTAGATGAGGTAGAGCGGCACGCCGCTGCGCCCGAACGTTTCGAGAATGCCCGTGATTGCCGGATCGCGGTTCGTCCAGTCGCCCATGAGCTTCACGTAGCCCAATTCGGCAAAGCGCGCTTCGACTTCGTCGCGGTCGAGCGCCGCGACTTTGTTGGCCTGACACGTGACGCACCAGGCTGCCGTGAAGTCGACGAAGACCGGCCTGCCTTTGGAAAGCGCCGCAGCGACGGCATCTTCGCTCCATGCGCTCCAGCCTTCTGCAACGGCCGCGCCGCCCATGCGCGCAAAGCGTTCCGTGCCGGCGAAAAGCACCGTTAAGACGACGATCGCGCCCATGCAGCCCATGACGATGCGGTTCGAAGGCTTGCCCCACTGCGCGCGGCCGAGGAGCCAGAAGAAGATGAAGCATGCGGCGAGCCCGCATGCGATGAGGAGCATGCCGAAGAAGTCGATCTGCTTGGAAAGCACCCAGCCGAGCCAAATGACGGCCGCGGCCATTGGAAGCGCCATCCACTTGCGGAAGGCGCCCATCCAGGGACCGGGCTTTGGGATCTTCTTCGTCCAAGCCGGAAAGACGCACAGCAGAAGCCACGGCATCGACATGCCGAGACCGAGCGAGAGGAAGACGGCAATCGCTTCGAGTGCAGGCTGCGTGAGCGCATAGCCAAGCGCCGCGCCCATGAAAGGCGCCGTGCAGGGACTTGCGACAACGACGGCGAGAACGCCCGTGAAAAAGGAGTTCGCCAATCTTGACTGCGGCAGATTGCGCACGATGCCGGCGTCGGCGATGCGGCTCCCGAACGTGAATTCATAGAGTCCGAGGAGGTTCATGGTGATGGCGGCAAAGAGAATGAAAAGAATGCCGACTACCCACGGAGACTGCAGCTGGAAGCCCCAGCCGAGTGCGCCGCCCGCGCTTCTGAGCGCGATGAGGATGCCCGAAAGAACGCCCATTGCAGCGACTGCGCCAGCCGTGAAGGCAATGCCGTGCATGAGAAGGCGCTCGCCCTTTTGGGAGCCGCCCACGAGTTGCAGGAGCTTCAGGGAGAGAACTGGGAAGACGCAGGGCATGAGGTTCAGTATGAGGCCGCCGAGGATGGCGAAAGCGAGCGCCGTCCACGTCGTGAAGGCGACGCCGTTTTCGATGCGAACGGGTTCGGGTTCGATGCCGGCCGCGGCAGCGGGCGCATCGCTTGCCGTAGCTGTTGCGGGAACAGCAGCATCCGCAGGAACCGTCACCGTGCCGGAAGCGAGCGGAATCGTCGTTTCAATGGCCCAGCCGCCGGCTTTCGGGCCGCCGTCGGCAATGACGACGCCCGAAATTGCCGACGGCGCCGCCTGCGCGAAGTCGTCCGTCACCGTCATGTAGAGAGAGGCCTTCGCTTTGCCGTCCTCGGCGCTGCCGTCGTTCATGACGCATCGAGGCGCAATGTTGTACTGAACGACGCCGCGCTCCGTCGGGAAGAAGTCGAGCGACTTCTTGATGAGCGCTCCGGCGTCCGCGGTGATGCGAAGGCGCGTTTCGTCGATTGCGGCCGACACCAAGTCGGTTGCTTCGATTTTTTCGGGCACCATGCCGATCGCTTCCTGCAGACGTTCGGCGTCGCTCGAGAGAGTTCCGGAAACGCGCAGCGGCAGGCTCAGCTGAACGTCGGCCGACTGCGGCACGCACATGTCTTTGCAGGCGAGGTATTCGACGTGCAGCCGAATCGTCGCGCTGCCCCCCGTGCCGGCGCGGCGCGGAATGTCGACGGCAAAGGGAAAGATTGTCTCGCCTTCGTAGCCGAAGCTCGTGATGCCGGCGATGACCATGCGCTCGGGAATCGGATAGGCGGGCTCGGACGCTTTGAAGCCCGGCGGGAGCGTGAAGGCGAATTCGTTGGCGAGTCCCGCTTCGCCCGGGTTCTTCCAATAGGTGTGCCAGCCTGGTTCGTGCTTGAAGACGATCCCGAGACGATTATCGGCCTGAGGCGTGAGCGCCGTCTTTTCGCTGATGAGCGAGACCTCAACGTGCGGCTTTTCTTTGGGCGTCTCGCCGTTGGCTGCTGCGCTGAGCCACGCGTCGGGATCGTTGGCGGCGAGCGCCGCCGGCGCAAAAGCAGCGAGGCTCGCCAGACCCGCAAGCGCGCAGAATGCGCCGGCTGTCCGGCGCCTGAAATTGGAGGCGAAAGAGAGAGTCGTCATTGTCATCGCGAAGGAAGGCCGTGAACTCGGGAAAACGCGCGGTCGAACGAACGCAATGCCGGCTCGCGCGACCGCTTGCGCATCGGGCGGGCCGAGGAGCCGGCAGATGGACTCTGCGCGGCGCGCGGGATTGCGGGCGCCGCAGCGGGGGGTCATTGCCTGCGGGCGAGTTCCGCGAAGGTTTCGCGGGCCGCGGCGACCGTCTTCGCGATGACTTCGTCCGAGTGCTGAATCGAAACGAAGCCCGCTTCGAAGGTCGACGGCGCAAAGTAGACGCCGCGCTCGAGCATGCCGTGGAAGAACTTGCTGAAAAGAGCCTGATCGGCCTTCATGACGTCGCTGAAGCCCTTGGGCTGCGCCGGCAGGAAGTAGATGCCGAACATGCCGCCCACGCTGTCGCCGCAGAATTCGATGCCGCTTTCCTCGGCCGCTTCGGTAAGGCCGGCGATGAGCTTCTGCGCCTGAGCGCCGAGCGCTTCATAGAAGCCCGGAGCCTGAATTGCCTTGAGGGTTGCGAGACCGCTTGCCACGGCCACGGGGTTTCCCGAAAGCGTGCCCGCCTGATAGACCGGGCCGCAGGGCGCAACCTTTTCCAGGATGTCGCGGCGGCCGCCGAAGGCCGCCACCGGCATGCCGCCGCCGATCACCTTGCCGAGCATCGTGATGTCCGGGGCGACGTTGAAGAGCGACTGGGCGCCGCCCAAAGCGACGCGGAAGCCCGTCATCACTTCGTCGACGATGAGGAGCGCGCCGTATTCGGTGCAGAGGCGGCGCATCGCGTCAATGAATTCCTGCGTGCCGCGCACGAGGTTCATGTTGCCTGCGAATGCCTCAACGATCACGCAGGCGATGTCGTCGCCGTACTGCTTGAAGGCGTCTTCGAGCTGCTGCGGGTTGTTGTATTCGAGAACGAGCGTGTTTTCCGTGATCGACGCGGGAATGCCGGCCGAGGACGGGTTGCCGAAGGTGAGAAGGCCGGAACCGGCCTTGACGAGAAGCGAGTCCGAGTGGCCGTGGTAGCAGCCTTCGAACTTGATCACCTTGCCGCGGCCGGTATAGCCGCGGGCGAGACGAATGGCGCTCATGCCGGCTTCGGTGCCCGAGGAGACGAGACGGACTTCTTCGATGGACGGCATGAGCTTCGTGATTTCTTCAGCGATGCGCACTTCGCCTTCGGTCGCGGCGCCGAATGAGATGCCGCGGTCGACGGCGGCCTTGATTGCTTCGACGACGACTTCGTTGTTGTGGCCGAGGATCATTGGACCCCAGGAGAGCACGTAGTCGATGAATTCCTTGCCCTCGACGTCCCACATGCAAGGACCCTTGGCGCGCTCGATGAAGCGCGGGACGCCGCCTACGGAACGGAAGGCTCGGACGGGAGAGTTGACGCCGCCCGGAATGAGCCGCCGGGCACGGTCGAAGAGAGCTTGGTTCTGGTCCATTGTTTGGGCTCCGAAGCGCCGGGGCGGCAGCCGCCCGCACTGCGCCTGAGTGAAAACGAAAAAAGAGAAGTGATGCGGTCGGATGGCCGGCTGCTTTTTGAGGCTCTTCTTCAGAGGCCGCGAAGCGAACCGATGCGTGCATGGCCGCATTGTATCGGCGTCGGGTGAAGCGGAAATTAACTTGCGGGTGCCCGAGTCGTCAATTTCGGACGCGCATGCTGATGATGCGCAAGAAAATGCGGGCGTCCGGAACAACAGCGCCCCGGTCTCCCGGGGCAGTCTCGTCGCGGTTTTCGGCAGTTCTTTCAGAAGGCGATGCCCAGATTCACCATGAAGTCCGTCGGCACCGGACGGATCTTGTAGCTCTTCGCGCGGTCTTCGACAACGCCCTTGAAGCGGCCGAAGTTGGTATCCATACTCGCCGTGAGATGCACGCAGTCGGAGAAGGCCCACGTGAGGCCCAGAGTTGTCGCCGGATGGACGGACCAGTCCGAACCCGTGCTCGATTCGGCGCGAGAAATGCCGAAGCCCGCGCCCGCGTAGAGGCGGAAGGTGCGCGTCACGTCCATATTGTAGGCGCTCACAAGCGAATAGGTCTCGATGTTGAGATTTTGCGTATGCCTGCCCTTGGAGCCGTTGGCCGGGATGGTCATGTCGTGCGAAGACTTCTTGTACTTGAATTCGGTGTGCCAGCTGCGGCCCGAATAGTGCCGCAGACCGACATTCCAGACGCCGCCGCTTTCGATGGTATTGCGCGACTTCTTCTCGCCGTTGTCGGTGCGCTGCCACCCCCAGCCGCCGAAGAGAAGGTTCGGAGTCTTCACCCACGGACTTTCGGCGGAAAGCGGCATCCTGCGGCTGTCGTCGAGCGTGATGGTCGTGTAGAAGAAAAAGACATTCGCGAACGGGATGTACGTGCCGTAGAAGGACGCGGTGTCCGTGCCGATCTTGGCGACTGGAAGCGGCAGCGGGCAGGGAATCCAGGCAAAGTCACCGCGCATCGTGATGCCGGCTAGGTAGCCCGCGCCCACGTGCAGGCCCGTGCTGCCGAGAGGCCAGCGCGCCACCCACGAGTAGCCCGCCATCGGTTCGATGCGGTAGTTCGAGTCGATGAAGCTCACGAGGTAGAACATTCGCTCGTTGCCTTTTTCGTCAATCACTTGACGGCCGAGCCCCATGCCGAACGGCCAGGCGTTTTTTTCGTCTCGGTCGGGCCAGTCCCAGCGGGGATGGTTCGTGTAGGTCGGCGCGACGAAGAGCGAATTGCCTTCCTCCATGATGTATTTGGCGCCTTCGACCGTATCGGCCCAGAAGCTCTGCCAGTCGCCGGGGCGCTCCGACGAGGCGCGCGCGAGACCCGCCGGCGTCGTGTCGATGACGGCGCTCCAGAAGTCGGAAAGGCCGGCTTGAGCTGAGCCGGCCGCGAGAAGCGCGGCGATGCCGCCGCTGACAAGGAGGGAAGAAGTTTTCATTTGGGGAGGTGCTGCTTTGTGCTTTTTTGTCCGGGCGCGCTGCAGGGAAAGCCGAACCGTTTCGGTTCGTGCTTCCGAAAGGCCTTTGCGGGGCGGGCGAATCTCGCGCTCCGAGAAGCGGGCCGAGCAATGATCGTCCCGTCCATTCTCTCACGCGGCCGCAAAGGCGTCCTTGGAAGCGCCGCGAAAATTCAGGTCAAGGGCATCCATCGATCCGAATTCGGGCGGCTTTCAAGCAAAAAAGATGCTCGTTCGGCTTGAAAGCCGCGGAAGTTCTTCTATAGAGTAGCATCCACGCTGCAGCGGGAGTTCTTCGGGCGATTGCCGGCGGCCCTGCGCCGCGGGAGGAAAGTCCGGACTCCGCAGGGCACCGTAGCAGGCAACACCTGTCCGCCGCGAGGCGCGGATTAGAGCAACAGAGACGAGTCGATCCTTCGGGATCGGGTGAAACGGGCAATCTCTACGGGGAGCAACATCAAATAGGCAGCCGCATGGGCCGGCCCGGCACCGGCTGCGGGTAGATGGCTTGAGGCGGCGCGCGAGCGTCGTCCTAGAAGAATGATCGCCGGTGCGGACGCAAGTCCGTGCAACAGAATCCGGCTTACAGAGGAGGTCCCGCCGCAGCGCCTTCGCCTTTTTTCGGCCGTCTTTCAAGGCTTCCGGCCGTCTGCAAGAGCGTCGAGCGCCTTGCCGGATGAAAAGTATTTCGCTCAAGCCTCAATCGAAACAAACGAAATCGCGGCCTTTGCTTTCTGAGCGCTTCGCCTTGTGGAAAAATATAAAATTCGACGAGAGATGCCGGCCTCGGCATTCCCGGCAGCCTGCCGACTCCGCGGCCGAACTGCGCGAATTTGCCGGACTCGGACGCGGCGTCGCTTCGGCCGGCATGGACGGCCGTCCGGACGCTTGGGACCGCAGTCAATCGGCGGCTTGCTGGGCGGAGGCAGTCGCGGGCCCGATGTCGGCGGCTTTGCCTTCTGACGGGATCGGGCCGCGAAAGAACGAGACGAAGAGCGCCGTCGAGCGTTGGACAAACGCTTCGGCGCATCAAAATTATTAAAAGGGAAGCATTCACGTGGCGACTACCGAACCCTTCGTTCACCTGCCGGTACTTGCCGAAGAAGCGCCGGCGGCGCTTCTTCGCGATCCGGACGGGTGCTATGTCGACGGTACGTTTGGACGAGGGGGACACGCACGCCGCATTTTGGCAAAGCTCTCGGACAAGGGGCGCTTGATTGCGTTCGACCGCGATTCGGAAGCAGTCGCTGCGGCCGCAGAGATCACGGACAAGCGCTTTGCAATCGTGCATGCGCCCTTTTCCGACATGAAGAGTTCGCTCGCGAAATTCGGCGTTGTGCGCGTCGACGGCATTTTCCTCGATATTGGGGTTTCGTCGCCTCAGATCGACAACGCCGAGCGCGGCTTCTCCTTCCGCAGCGACGGTCCGCTCGACATGCGCATGGATGCGTCTTCAGGCGAAACGGCGGCCGAATGGCTCGCCCGCGCGAAGCAGGACGACATCAAGCGAGTCATCGTCGAATACGGAGAAGAACGCTTTGCTGGTCCGATCGCCCGCGCGATCGTCGCCGAACGCAAAGCGAAGCCGATCACTACCACGAAAGCGCTCGCCGACCTTGTCGCGCGCGTCGTCCCAAGAAGCAGGAAGGACCTCGGACAGCATCCAGCCGCGCGTACCTTCCAGGCCGTGCGCATTCAGGTGAACCGCGAATTGGACGAACTTGCACAAGCGCTCGAACGCGCGGGCGAGCTTCTCAATCCGGGCGGACGCCTGGCCGTCATCAGCTTTCATTCGCTCGAAGACCGCATTGTGAAGCGCTTCTTCGAGCGCACGGCGCACCCCGAGCGCGAACTCGATCCTCGCCTGCCGATCCTTGCGGACGAGCTCCCGAAGCCGCTTTTCGACGATGTCGAACGCATTCGGCCCGGAAGTGCGGAGTGCGGCGCAAATCCGCGCGCCCGTTCAGCGGTGCTGCGCGCGGCCACTCGAACCGAAGCGCCTTGGCGCGGAGCGCTGGGATGAAGAGCGTTTCCCGAATGGAACTCTTTTTGTTCTTCTTCCTGGGCGCAGTGCTCTTCGGCGGCGCGCTCTGCCTAGTCGAGCTCCACTGCCGCACGCGTCTTCTTTTCGTCGCGCACGAGCATGAGCTCGACATTGCGCGCCGGCTGCAGGACGACCAGGCCGAACTTCTCATGAAGGTGCGCCGTGCGGCGCTCCCGGGAAGCATCGCGGAGAATGCGGCAGAACTCGGACTCGCGGGCGCGGCGGGCGGCAATACCTACACATTGATTGAGAAGCCCGACGGCACGATGGCTTTCTCGCAGGAAAGCAGCCGCCGGCTTGCCGAGGCCGAAGCCGCAGAGCGCGAAAAGGCGGAGAAGAAGGAGGCCGAGCTCGCCGCTCAGAAGGAAGCCCGCGAAGCCAAAGCGAAGAAAAGCGCCGGGAAAGGGAAAGCGCCATGACGGAAGACGATCCCAAGCGCTTGATGCTCGACGGCGCCGAGGCGCCGCGCGCGGATGCGGCCGAGGAAGGCGGCGCTGCCGGAAGAGAGCAGGGTCTCTTCGGGATCCTGCGGGCGATGGCGCGCGCCGTCTGGCGCGCCGGCGCTGCGGCGCTGCGGCGCGACCGCGAGGCGCGAAAGGCGCAGCCGACCGACATGGCCAATCCGCTCATCGTCATTCCGATTCCGAAATGGCGGACGTATTTTGCTTTCGGCGCCGTCGTGCTGCTTTTCCTCATCCTCGCCTGCCGCGCGTTCTGGCTTCAGGTAGTGACGTCGGACTTTCTGAAGAATCAGGGCGAAGCGCGCTATGCGCGCACGATGACGATCGCGGGCGTGCGCGGCGAAATTCTCGACCGCAACGGCGTTGTGCTCGCCTCATCGCAGCCTGTGCGAAGCATCTGGGCAGATCCTGCCTTCGCGAAGAAGGCGACGCGCGTCGAACTCAAAAAGCTTGCCGAAGCGATCGGCGTGCCTTATGCGGAAATTCGAGACAAGCTGAAGCGGAATGCGTCGAAGAATTTCGTTTATCTCGCCCGCGGCCGAGACGTGGCGACCGCGGAAGCGGTGCGAAAGCTCGGCATCCCGGGCGTGGGCGTCACGCCCGAAGTGCTTCGCGAATATCCGGACGGACCCGTAATGGCGCACCTCGTGGGATTCACGAGCCGCAGCGACCATGGGCAGGAAGGCGTCGAGCTCGCCGCCGACAAGGTACTGTCGGGCTCGCCAGGCGCGCGCCGCGTGATTCGCGACAGATTCGGCCGCGTCGTCGACGACGTCTGGGCCAAAGAGGCCGTGGCCGGGCGAGACGTGACGCTGTCGATCGATTCGAGAGTGCAGTTCATCGCTCACGAAGCGCTTCAGGCTCAGATGGAGCGAAGCGAAGCGCTTGCGGGCGCCGTGGTGGTCGCGGACGTCAGGACGGGCGAAATTCTGGCGCTTGCGAACGCTCCGACCTACGACCCGAACGACCGCTCGACGATGGTCTTCGAGCGGGTGCGGAACCGCGTCCTCACCGACCAGTTCGAGCCGGGCTCGACGATGAAGCCCTTCACGATCGCCAAGGCGCTCGACCTCGGAATCGTGACGCCGCTCACGACTGTGCAGACCGCTCCCGGGAAGCTTACGATCGGCGACCGAACGATCGGCGACACGCACGACTACGGGCTTCTCACCGTTGCCGAAATCGTGGCGAAATCGTCGAACATCGGCACCGTGAAGATAGCGCTGGAAATGTCGCCGCAGACCCTCTGGGACACCTACACGGCCTTGGGCTTCGGACGCGCGCCCGACATCGGGTTTCCGGGCGCCACGGCCGGCCGCCTGCGGCCCGCGAAATCCTGGCGCCCGATCGAGCAGGCTACGATTTCTTACGGCCACGGCATGACCGTCTCGCTCATTCAGCTCGTTCGCGCCTATACGGCGCTTGCGCGCGACGGAGACGTGATCGATCTGACGCTTGAGAAGCGGCCCGAAGGATACGAGCCCAAGGGCGAGCAGGTTTTTGCGCCCGAAACGGCGAGAAAGATGCGCGCCATGATGATGAATACGGTCCGCCGGGGCGGCACCGCGGAGCGCATCAAGGTGGACGGCTATTCTGTCGCAGGCAAAACCGGCACGGCCAACAAAGTGAAGGACGGGCGCTACGTGCGCGATACGGTGGCGAGCTTCGTCGGGATCGTTCCGGCGACGTCGCCCCGCTTCATCGTGGCCGTCATGATCGACGAGCCCAGGAAAGGCAGCCGCTTCGGCGGCGCCGTGGCGACTCCCGTCTTCAACGAGGTGGCTGCGGGTACCTTGAGAACGCTCATGGTGATGCCTGATGCGGGCGTCGTTGCCGACGGCGGCCATCTCGCGAAGATGCGCCGGTAGCGCGCAAAACAACCTGTCGAAAGAACGGAAGGCGACATGCAGATGAATGAAGATTGCGGCATGAAGGAAGACATTGCGCAGGCGGTGAAGTGGCTCCAAGGCATCGCGCATGAAGGCGCGCGGCTTCGGCTCGACAGCCGCTCCGTAAAGCCCGGCGACGTCTTCGTTGCCGTGCCGGGCGCCAAAGCGGACGGCCGCGCGTTCATCCGCGTCGCCGCCGCGCGCGGCGCATCGGGCGTCCTTTTGGAAGAGCGCGGCACGTCGGGCGAACACTATCCGGTCGCGAGCCGCGCGGTGAAGGATCTCAAAAGCCATTTGGGCGAAATCGCCTCGGCTTTCTACGGGGACCCCTCGAAGGACATGCGCGGCGTCGCCGTCACGGGCACGAACGGCAAGACGACGACCGCGTTTTGGGTTTCGCAGCTTTTCGGCGCCTTGGGCGAGGCCTGCGGCGTCATCGGCACCGTGGGCGCATTTTTCGGCGAAAAGACGTTCGATGCTCCCGACCTGACGACGCCCGACGCCTTGTCGCTTCAGGGGATCTATGCCGACCTCAAGCGCGAAGGCGCCGAGGCTTTCGCCGTCGAAGCGAGTTCGGTCGGCCTCGAACTGGGCCGCATGATGGGCTCGCACTTCAAGGTAGGGATCTTCACGAATCTCTCGCGCGACCACCTCGATTATCACAAGACGATGGCCTCCTACGAAAAGGCCAAGGGCATTCTTTTTGCCTGGCCGGGCCTCGAAGCCGCAGTTCTCAATGCCGACGATCCCGCGAGCGGGCATTTCGCCGAGATCGCGGCGAAGAATCCGGGCGTCGTCATTTGGGCGACCGGCACGAACGGACGTGCGGAGAAGTTCGTGAAGGAGGGCCGCGCGGCTTATGCGCTCGAAGCTCGCGATGTCGTCATGACCGAAGCCGGCATGCGCTTCACGCTTGCTTTCGACGGCAAGAAGGCTGAAATCGACTTCCCGCAGATCGGCGCCTTCAATGTGTCGAATGCCTTGGGCGCCGCGGCTGCGGCGCTCGCTTCGGGCTTTGCGTTCGAGGACGTAGCGAAGAATCTCCCGGCGCTTCGCTGCCCGCCGGGGCGTCTTGAAATGCTGACGTCGTCCAATGCGCCCTTGGGCGTCGTCGACTTCGCGCATACGCCCGATTCGCTGCAGAAGGCGCTTGAAAGCCTGCGCCCGGCCGCAGAAGCGCGCGGCGGCAGACTCTGGGCGGTCTTCGGCTGCGGCGGCGACCGCGACGCCGGCAAGGGTCCGCTCATGGGCGGCATCGCCGGCCGATTCGCCGACGTTGTGATTGTCACGAGCGACAATCCGAGAACCGAAGAGCCCGAAGCCATCGCTGCGGATGTTGCCGCAGGCCTTGAAGGCGAAGACATTGTTTCGCAGGACGTCCGCACCGTTCTCGACCGCCGTGAGGCGATTTTCGAGGCGATTCTCAAGGCCGTGCCTCAGGACGTCGTGCTCGTCGCCGGCAAGGGGCACGAAACCGCACAGATTGCAAAGGAAGGCGCGCATCACTTCAGCGATCGGGAAGTGGTGCG
>CAZUXQ010000002.1:5225-6045 GCA_964624425.1 uncultured Sutterella sp. | reverse complement strand
TGCGCGAAGCCTTCAACGAACGCCGCGTCCGCGCGGGCAAGTAGGACTCGGCAAAGAGAAGAACATCAAAGGAAGGAGGCCGTCCAATGGCCAGCTCGCAAAGTGCAAGATCCGCCATGCCGGGAAAGACGTTTGAATGGCTCGCGAACGTGCTCCGAGGCGAACTCGTCGAAGCTTTCGATGCCTGCGGCAGCGGCGAATGGTCGCGCCTTGAAACCGATTCCCGCGCCATTGAACCGGGCGACGTCTTCGTTGCGATTCCGGGCGAGCGCTTCGACGGACACGACTTCGTCGCGAAGGCGCGCGAACTCGGCGCCGCCGCCGCGATCGCTGAACGCCGCATCGACGCCGACATTCCGCAGTTCGTCGTGAAGGATTCGCGCGCGGCCTACGGACTCGTCGCCAAGGCCTGGCGCGCGCAGTTTTCGCTCGTGCTTGCGGCCGTGGGCGGCAGCAACGGCAAAACAACGACCACGCAGATGCTCGCGTCGATTCTTCGCGCGCATTGGGGCAAGGAGCGCACGCATTCGACGGCGGGCAACTTCAACAACGAAATCGGCGTGCCGCGCACGCTGCTCGGCCTGCGCTTCGAGCACCGCGGAGCGGTTGTCGAGGCCGGCATGAATCACCGCGGCGAGATGGCTCGCCTTGCGGATTGGATTCGCCCCAACATCGTGCTCATCACGAACGCGCAGCGCGAGCATCAGGAATTCATGGGAAGCGTCGCCGAAACCGCGCACGAGAACGGGCTCCTTATCCCGGCGCTTTCCGAAAGCGGAACGGCCGTCTTTCCCGCGGACGACGACTGCGCGCCCATTTG
>CAZUXQ010000002.1:0-5215 GCA_964624425.1 uncultured Sutterella sp. | reverse complement strand
GTCGAACTTGTCGGGCGCCGCAAGGCCGCGGGCGAGCACAACCGCCACAACGCCGCCGGCGCGGCAGCCGCGGCGCTTGCCGCAGGAATTCCGCCCGAAGCAGTGAGCGCCGGTCTCGAAGCCTTCTCGGCGCTTCGCGGTCGAGGCGAATGCTGGATGTCGGCCGACGGACGCATCGCCGTCATCGACGACGCCTACAATGCGAACCCCGACAGCGTGCGCGCCTCGATGTCGATGCTCGCCGCCGAAGCGAAGGCGGCGGACGGCGCGCGCTCGATCTATGTTTTGGGCGACATGGGCGAAATCGGCGGCGGCGCCGAAGCCTGCCATGAAGAAGTGGGCGCCTTCGCGAAGACGATCGGAATCGATGAGCTTTGGACGGCCGGCGGCATGGCGAAATTTGCGGCCGAAGCCTTCGGCGGCGGCGCTCGGCATTTCGAGTCGGCCGAAGCATTGGCCGACGCGCTTCTCCGGCGCGAAGCGCAGGCGGCGGATCGCGCCGTCGTGGCCGTAAAGGCGAGCCGCTTCATGCGCTTCGAGCGCATCGTCGACGCCCTGAAGGCAGGGCTCTGACATTCCCCGGCAAAGAACACGGCTTTCCGATAAAGAGGAATCAGCAATGCTTCTCGAACTTTTCCGAAGCCTTTCGGCTTCCGTTTCAGGCTTCGGCGTTTTCAGCTACCTGACGCTGCGCGCGCTTCTCGCCTGCATGACGGCCTTCGCGATCGGCATCGCGTGCGGTCCCTGGATGATTGCGCGCCTCAAGGCCATGCATTTCGGCCAGGCCGTGCGGACGGACGGTCCCAAAACGCATTTGGCCAAGGACGGCACGCCCACGATGGGCGGCGCGCTCATTCTCTTCGGCATCACGGTCTCGACCCTTCTTTGGGCCGACCTTTCCAACCGCTTCATATGGGCGGTGCTCTTCGTTACGCTCGGCTACGGCGCGATCGGCTGGATCGACGACTACCGCAAGGTGGTGCGGCGCGATCCGCACGGCATGAGCGCCCGCGAGAAGTTCTCGTGGCAGTCGGTGATTGCGCTTGCCGCGGCGTTCTACCTTGCCGTTGCGCTCTCGGTCGCGCCGGGAGGCACGATGGGCGAAGCGCTTGCCGCTTGGTACGACGCGCGCTTCCCACTCGACATGTCTCCGAATCTGCACCTCCTGATCCCCTGCATCAAGGATGTCGCCTTCCCGCTCGGGCTGATCGGCTTCATGGCCTTCACGTACGTCGTCATCGTGGGGTCGAGCAACGCCGTGAATCTCACGGACGGTCTTGACGGCCTCGCGATTCTGCCTGCCGTGCTCGTCGGCTCCGCGCTCGGCATCTTCGCCTACGCGTGCGGCCGGCTCGACTACGCGGGCTATCTTCTCATTCCGTACATTCCGGGCGCATCCGAATTGGTCGTGATCGCCGGAGCGCTGGCAGGCGCGGGCCTCGCGTTCCTTTGGTTCAACGCGCACCCGGCGCAGGTCTTCATGGGCGACGTCGGCGCGCTCGCGCTCGGCGGCTGTCTCGGCACGATGGCCGTCGTCGCACGTCAGGAATTGGTCCTTGCCGTCATGGGCGGCGTCTTCGTCGTCGAAACGCTTTCCGTCATGATTCAGACGGCGTACTTCCGCTGTTCGGGCGGCAGGCGCGTCTTCCTGATGGCGCCGATCCACCACCATTTCGAACTGAAGGGCTGGAAGGAAACGCAGGTTGTGACGCGCTTCTGGATCATTACCTTCGTTCTCGTTTTGATCGGCTTGGCAACGCTCAAGGTCCGCTGATGCTCGACGGGCTGAAGGCCCGCCATGAAGCTTCTCTTCCATGGTGAATGAAATGCGTGCAGTTAAGAAGGAAGGCGGCAAGGCGCTCGTGATCGGGCTCGGCGCTTCGGGTCTCGCTTCGATCGACTATCTCCTCGAGCGCGGCTGGCAGGTTGCCGCAGCCGACACGCGCGAAGCTCCTGCGGGCGCGGCCAGGGTGCGGGCGGCGCACCCTGAGGTTGCGCTCGCGCTGGGCGCCGTTCCCGTCGATCTCGCCGAAGGAATCGACCTTGTCGTCATGTCGCCAGGCCTTTCGCCCTGCTTCAGCGAAGCTGCGCCTCTCGTTGCGGCCGCGCGCGAGCGCGGCATCGACGTTGCGGGCGAAATCGAACTCTTCGCGCGCGAATTGAGGCTGTTGAAGGACGAGAGCGGCTACGCCCCGATCGTGATCGGAATCACGGGCACGAACGGGAAGACCACCACGACGGCCCTCACGGCGAAAATGGCCGAAGCAGCCGGCCTCAAGACGAAGGCCGCCGGCAACATCGGCCCCAACGCCGTCGCCGAACTGCTCAAGTCCGAAAGGGAAGGCGTGCTTCCCGACTGCTGGGTGCTTGAGCTGTCGAGCTTCCAGCTTGAGACGACGTCAAGCCTCGTCTGTCGGTCCGCCGCGATTTTGAATGTCGCCGAAGACCACATCGACTGGCATGGCTCGCTCGACGCCTACGCCGAAGCGAAGGCCCGCATCTTCGCGCCCGAAAGCGTCGCGGTCGTGAACCGCGAAGACGAAAGAACGCTTGCCGCCGCTTCGGACAAGACTGCCGGCATGGTTCGCACGTTCGGTTCGGACGCGCCGAAGGCGGCGGGCGAATACGGCTTGATCGACATCGACGGCGCCGCTTGGCTCGCATGCGTGAACCGCAAGGCCGGCGGCGTGCTCGAAACGGTTCGCCTCATGCCGGAGAGCGCGCTCAAGATTCGCGGCCGCCACAATTCGATGAATGCGCTCGCGGCTGTTGCGCTTGCGACGTCTGCGGGCATTCCGCTCGAAAGCGCGCTTGAGGCGCTCGCCGTCTATGCGGGCGAACCGCATCGCGTCTCCTACGTGATGACGGTCGACGGCGTCGACTTCATCGACGATTCGAAAGGCACGAACGTAGGGGCCGTCGCGGCGGCCGTCTCGGGCTTCGGCACGCAGAAGCGCCGCGTGCTTATTCTCTTGGGCGGCGACGGCAAGGGTCAGGACTTTTCGCCTCTGAAGGAAGCGCTTGCAGGCACTGCCGGCGCGGCCGCCCTCATTGGGAGGGACGCAGAAAAGATCGGCGCCGCACTCGAAGGCTCGGGCGTGCCGATGAAGCGCGCGGCGACGCTCGAAGAAGCAGTGGATTGGCTCTGGTCGCAGAGACGGCCGGGAGACGTGCTTCTTCTGTCGCCCGCGTGCGCTTCTTGGGACATGTTCAAGGATTATGCCGAGCGCAGCGCCAGGTTCGTCGCGCACGCCGAAAAGATTGCGGCCGGACTTGACGGAGGCGCGGGCTGATGACGGGCTTCTCCTCCATTTTTTCGCGCTCGCCCTCTTCGGGACGCAGTCCGCTCGACGCCAAGCCGTCGAGCGGACGGTGGCAGGGGGTCGGCATGCACGGCGGCTCGTTCCCGCCCCGCGGCATCGACGACCGCGAGCCCGGCATTCATTGGGAGGTCGTTCTCTGCGTGACGGCGCTCCTCGCGATCGGCGCCGTGATGGTCTATTCGGCGACGTCGGCATTTGCTGAAAGTCCAAAATTCAATGTCGAGAGCACGACGTATCTCGTTCGCCATCTCAAAAGCATTGCGGTCGGCATCGGTGCGGGCCTCATCATCTACCGCGTGCCGATGTCCTTCTGGTTCCGCTGGTCGGTGCCGATCGGCTTCCTTGTGGTGTTTCTCTTGGGGCTCGTCTTCGTGCCGGGCGTCGGAAGAAGCGTCAACGGCGCCGCCCGCTGGATCGGCCGCGGAGCCCTGAGCCTGCAGGTGTCCGAAATCGTGAAGGTCGCGGCGCTCATCTTTACGGCCGCCTTTACCGTGAAGCGCCAGGACTTCATGCATTCCTTCACGAAGGGCTTCCTTCCGATGGCGCTTGCGCTCTGCTTCATTGCGGCGCTTCTCATGCGTCAGCCCGATCTCGGCGCGACGGTCGTGATCGTTGCGGAAATCATGGGGATTCTCTTTCTCGGCGGCCTTTCGATGCACATCTTCATTTCGGTCGCCGCGATCGTCGTGGCGTTCGTCGCGTGGATGATCCTTCATACGCCCTGGCGCCTCGGGCGCGTGCTGGCGTATTTGGACCCGTGGGCCGACGAATACGTGCTCGGTCAGGCCTATCAGCTTTCGCACTCCCTCATTGCTTTCGGGCGAGGGGAATTGATCGGTGTAGGTCTCGGCGGCTCGGTCGAAAAGCTCAATTATCTTCCTGAAGCCCACACCGACTTCATTATGGCGGTGATCGCCGAGGAAACCGGCTTCGTGGGTGTTATTCTTGTTCTCTTCATTTTCTACTGGCTCATTCGGCGCGCTTTTGAAATCGGACGTCAGTCGATGAAGCTCGAGCGCCCGTTTCAGGGGCTTCTCGCGCAGGGCGCGGGATTTTGGTTCGGCGTGCAGACCTTCATCAACGTAGGCGTCGCTTCGGGGACGCTGCCGACCAAAGGACTTACTCTGCCTTTCGTGAGCTACGGCGGCTCGGCGCTTTTGTCGTCTCTTGCGGCGATCGCGCTCCTGTTGCGGGTAGACAAGGAAAATAAAATTTTGATGCGCGGAGGTCAGGTGTGACGATGCAGGCCAATACTCAAACGACATCTCGGCAGGGCGAGAAGCGAAAGCGCCTTGTCGTTGCGGCCGCCGGCACCGGCGGACACGTCATGCCCGGCCTTGCGGTCGCGCATGAAATGGCCCGCCGCGGCTGGACCGTTTCCTGGATCGGAACGACGACCGGCATGGAAAAGAGCCTCGTCGAAAAGCAGGGACCGGGAATCGACTTCTCCGGACTCGGCTTCCGGGGCGTTCGCGGGGGCGGCCTCAGGAAGCTCGTCTGCGGCAGCTTTCAAATGCTCGGCGCCATCTGGCAGTCGCGAAGGATCATCAAGGAAAAGCATCCCGACGCGGTCTTTTCGACGGGCGGCTATGTCGCCGTGCCTGTGGGCTTTGCTGCGCAGAGCCTGAAGCGTCCGCTCGTCCTGATGAACTGCGATGCGGACCTGCTGATGTCGACCAATACCCTCATGCCGATCTGCGATGCGCTTGCCTGCGGCTTTGCGGGCGGCGCGAGAACGTTTGCGGGCTCGAAGGGCCGCACGACGGGCAATCCCGTGCGCGCGTCGATCGCCGCGGTCGAGCCGCCCGAGAAGCGCTTCGAAGGCCGAACCGGTCCCTTGAAGCTCTTCATTTTCGGCGGCAGCCTGGGCGCGCAGGTTCTGAACGACGTCA
>CAZUXQ010000001.1:0-37302 GCA_964624425.1 uncultured Sutterella sp. | reverse complement strand
CACGCCTTCGGCCTGACCGCGAAAGAGCGCGAGAATGCGGTGAGACGGCGCCTTGGAGAAGGCTTCGCGAAAGTCGAAGTAGTCGCGGAACTTCTGCGACGCCTCCTGCGGCGCATCGCTTGCGGCGCGCGAAACGACGCAGCCGCGCTCGGCCATGAATTCGCGCAGCTTTTCCTTGCAGCCGGCATCCAGGCTGAAGCGCTCCGAGAGGATGTCGCGCGCGCCGTTGAGAACGGCTTCCTCCGTCGCAAACCCCTTTTCGGGATTGAGATGCTTTCGGGCGGCTGCAGCAGGATCCAGATTTTCGTCGGCCAGGATTTCGTCGACAAGCGGCTCGAGGCCGGCCTCCTTTGCCGCAGCGGCTCGAGTGCGGCGCTTCGGCTTGTACGGCGCATAGAGGTCTTCGAGGACCTGCTTCGCCGCTGCGGCCGAAATTTCGTCCTTGAGTTCGGGCGTGAGGCGGCCCTGCGCCTCAATCGCCTTCAGGATGTATTGGCGGCGCTCTTCGAGCTCGCGCAGATAAACGAGACGCTCCTCGAGTCGGCGCAGCCGGCCGTCATCCATGCCGCCCGTCGCTTCCTTGCGATAGCGGGCGATGAAGGGAACGGTGGCGCCGCCGTCGAGAAGTTCGACGGCCGCCATGATTTGCTTGGGCTGAGCGGCGATTTCTTCGGCAAGCTGCGCGAAAACCCTGGACGAAAGCGAAGAGTCCATAAATTCCTCAAGAGTCCTTCAACGATCAATGCGCCGATCGGGCGGCCGAACGCGCTTCTCTAGAAAATGCCGAAGCGGCCGTTTGTCGGGAGCGGGAATTATGGACGACTTGAGGGATGCGGACGCCCCTCGAATCCAAATTTTTTTCTTCAGGCGCCGATATTGCGCAGCATTGCCGAGACGATCTGTCTGTCTTTGTCCTCGTAGGCAAGCCTGCGAAGAGCGACGATTTGGTCTGCGCAGAGTTCTTCGGCGCGCCGCGCTTCGTCGTACGAAAAGCGGATGCGAAGCGCGCCCTGCGCCGTCTTTTCGAGCCGCATTTCAAAGCTCGCGGGCGGCAGATTCTGCGCGCCGCAGAATTCGGCGCGCAAAAGACCTTTTTCAGGATCAAGCAGTACGCGCTCTTCGATCTCGAGTCCCGTCCGGAAGGCGACGCGCCGGCGGAAGGCCGTGCCTTCCTCATTGCCGGAGAGGATTTCGGCCTTGAGAATTTCGCCGTAGTAAAGCTGAGGCTCCAGGGCAAAAAGCCGAAATTCCTCCCAGAGTCGGCCCGTCAAAGCTTCGGACCACTTGTCGGCCGCGTCGACGGCATGTTCATGAAAGCGCATGTCTCTCTTCCCTCAGGGCATCTGCCGGCCTAGTCCGCCCGGCCTTCGCGCGGCCTGCCGCCTCGGATCTCGGCTTCCAGCCACTGGCTGTAGCGGGAAGCCGCAAAGCTCGACGCAAAGTAGATCAAGGCGACGAAGACGTAGCCTTCGACGAAGAAGGCTCGCCAAAGCGCGTCGCCGAGCGAGAGCTTGAGGCTTCCGGTCAAGTCGTACATCGACACGACCGTCACGAGCGACGTATCCATGAAGCAGGACAGGAGGCTGTTGATGAATGCCGGAATAATCGCCGCGAGCGCCTGCGGCAGAATGACGTAGCGGTAAGCCTGACGCTTCGTGAAGCCCAAGGACTCGGCTGCGTCCGCCTGCCCCTGCGGAACAGTCTGCAGGCCGCCCCGCACCGTTTCCGCCATGTAGGCCGCCTGGAAGAGAACGATGCCGATCGTCACGCGCCAGAAAGCGTCGAGCTGCAGCTGCGGCGGCAGGAAAAGCGGGAAGACGAAAGCCGCAGCAAAAAGCACCGTGATGAGCGGCACGCCGCGGACAAGCTCGATGTAGCCCGCCGACACGGCCGACACGATCGGCAGCCGGCTCCGGCGTCCGATCGCAAGGAAAATGCCGATCGGCGACGAAAGCCCCATGCCGATCAAGGTGATGATGACCGTCAGGGGCAGGCCGCCCCACATGTCCGTGCCGACGAACGCGAGGCCGAAAATCCCGCCGTACATGAGAGCGAAAAAGACGACGAGCGCTCCCGCCCAGACAAGGAGAATCTTTCGAAACGAGAAAATTCGCCAGAAGAAAGGCGCGGCCGACACGACGATCGCAGCGCAGACGGCTGCAAGCGCCGCAGCCGGACGCCACTGCTCTTCAAAGGGATAGCGCCCGAAGAGAATGAGGCGCCACTTTTCGGCGACGAATCCCCAGCAGGCGCCCGAAGCCTGACGGCAGGCCTGAATGTCGGCCTTCCAGACGGCATTCGCAACAGCCCACTGAAAGATCTCGACGGCGAGAAAGACGGCAAGCGCGCCGAAGACGATCGTCAGAACGAAGGCGGAAGGCGAATAGAAGAATTTGTCGCGGACAAGCTTCCCGAAGGACGGAGCCGCTGCGCCTTGAGACGGGTGTTTGGCCATATGCGGCTTTTCCTAAAACTTGGCGGACATGACCCGCGCGTTGAGCCGATTCATGACGAACGCAATGACGATGTTGATCGTCAGATAAACGCCCATGATGATGCAGATCACTTCGAGCGCCTGTCCCGTCACGTTCATGGCGGTCGTGCCGATGCTCACGACGTCCGAATAGCCGACCATGACGGCCAGAGACGAATTCTTCGTGAGCGACATGTACTGGCTCGCGAGCGGAGGGATGATGAGGCGAAGCGCCTGCGGAAAAATCACGAAGCGCATTGTTTCGGAGTGCGTCATTCCAAGCGCGAGGCCCGCATCCCGCTGCTCGACGCGCACGGACTGAATGCCGGCCCGCACGATTTCGGCGATCGACGCGGACATGAAAAGCGTGAGGCCGAGCCAGAGCGTCAGGAATTCGGGCGTAAGCTGCGCGCCGCCCGACATCGAGAAGCGCGTCTTGACGGGCTGATTCCACCCGAAAAAAACGCCGCAGAGAATCCAGACGACAATCGCCGCGGCGGCAAAAATGCCGACGCTCGAGACGGCGGAAATGAGCGGCGGGCGCCTGCGGCGGAGCACTCTGCAGCCAGCGAAGGCGAGTGCGGCCGAAACGGCGAGCGACGCAGAGGCCGCCGCGCCCGCGCTCGCGGGCACGGCATAGAGAACTCCTGCCTTCGAAAGGAAGAACCAATTGCCGATGCTCCACGCATCCCTCGCGCTCGGAAGCAATTCCGTCACGACGAGGTAGAGCGCCAGAAGAAGAACGAGAAGCGGGATGTTGCGGTACGCCTCGACGTGAGCCGCGCCGAAAAAGCGCACCAGCGGATTTCTCGAGAGGCGCATGAGCCCCACGACAATGCCGAGCATCGTCGCCGTCGCAATAGAGAGCGCCGAAACCTTGAGCGTGTTGAGAAGGCCTACGAGAAATGCCTTCCACAGCGGATCCGCGCTTGAAAACGGCAGCATCACGTCGGAAATTTCGAATCCGGCGCGACTGCCTAGAAATTGAAAGCCGCTCCTGATGTGCTTGGCCGCAAGGTTTGATTCCGTGCTGAACGCAATCATCGCGATCACGGCCGCGAGCGCGAGCGCGAGCGCCGCCTGCAGCGCGCGCTCGCGGCGGCGGCGCAGCCTTTCGCGCGCCAGCCAAGCTTCATCGCCCGGAATGCTGCTGAAACTGTCTCTTGCAAGCATGAATGAAAGAATGGGAAAGGCCCTCTGAAGCCCTGGGATTTCTCCGGAGCCTTTCTTCTGCGGCTGAAGCAGCGGTTCGTCCTCAGCGAATCGGCATGGCGTACATCAGGCCGCCGTCGGAATAGAGCTTGTTCATGCCGCGGGGCAGATTAAGCGCAGATTCCGGACCGAAGTACTGATTCCAGGACTCGCCGTAGTTTCCCACCTGCTTGATGATGCGATAGGACCAGTCCTTGTCGAGGCCGAGCATGCGGCCCATATCTTCCCCCGTGCCGACAAGGCGCATCACGTTGGGATCCTTGCTTGTCCGGCGCATTTCGTCGACGTTTGCCTTCGTCACGCCGAGCTCTTCAGCGCCGAGGAAGGCGTTGAAGCACCAGCGCACGATCTGGAAGAATTCCCAGTCGCCGCGGCGGACGGCCGGGCCGAGCGGCTCCTTCGTGATGGCTTCCGGAAGAATTTCGAACTCGGAGGGATCGGGCGCAACAGTGCGGACGCCGGCCAAGTCGGACATGTCGGACGTATAGACGTCGCAGCGGCCGGAAATGAAGGCGCTCTGCGTCGCTTCGGTCGTGTCGAAGACGACCGTCTTGTACTGCATGCCGTGCGAGCCGAAGTAGTCGGCGGTCGTCTTTTCCGTCGTCGTGCCGGTCTGCACGCAAACCGTCGCGCCGTCGAGTTCGCTTATGCTCTTCACGCCGAGGGACTTCGGAACCATGAAGCCCTGGCCGTCGTAGTAGGAAACGGCCACGAACGCAGCGCCCTGGCTCGCGTCGCGCGTCATCGTCCACGTTGTGTTGCGGGCGAGCATGTCGATTTCGCCGGAACTCAAGGCGGCCATATGCTGCGTGGAGCTGAGCGGCACATACTTCACCTTGTCTGCGTCGCCGAGCACGGCGGCGGCGACGCCCCTGCAGAGATTCACGTCGAGGCCCTGCCACCGGCCCTGACTGTCGGCGCTCGAGAAGCCCGGCGCAGACGTATTGACGCCGCAGACGAGCTGGCCGCGAGACTTGATGCGGTCGAGCGTCTGTCCGGCAAAAGCTGAACTCCAGGTCAAGGCGAGAACGGATGCCGCCAAGGCGGCCGTCAAGGGATTCAGTCTCATTTCTGTGTTCCTTCTCTTTCCAAAGTGCGTGCAGAGGATTTTCGCAATTGATCAATTGATTGCAATTTTACGGTTCCGAACCGTTCGGCCGCGAGAGACGCGTCGTCATTCCCGCAAGCTGAAGTGTATCCTGATCATCAGCTCAGCCTGAGCCGAAAAGCCCTGCAGAAATGCGGACTTGGTTGGCGGAAAATCAAGGTCCGGCCAGAAGGTCATTTGCAAAAATCGTCGTATATCAATCGGTTGCATCAGCAATGTGTTAAAATGAGAACTTGTGTTTTTTGATGGTTTTTATGTCTTCATATCCTCAGGTTGCCGCGCTCTTCTGCTTGGTCTTGGCTTGCGCATTCTTTTCATCGGCCGAAATTTCTCTGGCGGCCGCATCCAAGACGCGGCTGCAGGCGCTTGCTGAGGAAGGGGATCATCGAGCCGAACTGGTTCTGGACATGCAGGCGCATCCCGGACGGTTCTTCTCGGCGCTCCAGCTCGGCGTCAACGCCGTAGCGCTTCTGGGCGGCATCGTCGGCGACGCCGCGTTCACGCCCTTCTTCGACTGGCTTTTCTCTCAGACCCTTCCCCCGTCGATTTCCGCCGGCAACATTTCCTTCGTCCTGTCGTTCACGCTCGCGACGGCGCTCTTCGTCATCTTCTCGGATCTGCTGCCGAAGCGCCTCGCCATTGCCCGCCCCGAAGCGGTCGCCATGCGCGTCGCGAGGCCCCTGAGCCTCATCATCAAGATCCTTCGGCCGATCGTGTGCGTTCTCGAAACCTTCTCGGACGCCTGCATCCGCTCGCTCGGCCTTCCGACCAAGCGTCAGGAAACGATCACGTCCGAAGACATTCTGGCGAGCATCGGCGCCGGCGCCGCCGCGGGCCTCATCGCTCCGCAGGAAGAGGCCGTCATCCAAAACGTCTTCGAGCTTGAAAGCCGCCTGGTTCCGTCCGCAATGACGCCGCGCGAAAGCATCGTCTACTTCACGCTCGACGAAACCGAAGCGAGCATCCGCGCGAAGATCGCAACGGTGCCGTACAACCGCTTTCTCGTCTGCGACAAGGATCTCGACCACGTGGTGGGCTTCGTCGATTCGAAGCACCTCCTGCGCTGCGTCCTTGACGAAAAGCCGATTTCCTTCCGTGAGCGCGCCCTCATTCAGCCCTGCCAATTCATTCCGGACTCGCTTACGCTCTCCGAAGTGCTCGACGTCTTCCAGCGCTCGCACGGCGACTTTGCGGTCATCATCAACGAATATGCGCTCGTCGTCGGCATCATCACGATCAACGACGTAATGTCGACCGTCATGGGCGACCTCGTGACGTCGGAAGAAGACGTGCAGATCATTCAGCGCGACAAGGACACCTGGCTCGTCGACGGCTCGACGCCGATCGACGATCTCGAGCACGCGCTCGACCTCGACGAACTGCCCGAAGACTCCGCCTACGAAACGGTGGCGGGCTTCATGATGTACATGCTTCGCAAGATTCCCAAGCGCACCGACAAGGTCGTCTGCGCGGACTACACGTTCGAGGTGCTCGACGTCGACAACAACAAGATCGACCAAGTGCTCGTCACCCGCACCAAAAAGAGCTCGGGCAGCGCGCCCGCACCGAAAGCGCCCTGAGCCGCCGCCGAACGCTCTGCGGCGAATGGCCGAAGAGACGGGCGGCCCGCAGCGGGATCCGTTCGCTTCGCTTTTTGCTGAAAAGCCGATTCCGCCGCCTACTTCTTCGCGGCCGTCCTTCTCGCCGATATTTTTTCTTCGGCGCCGCTCTCGTTCCTTTCTTCCCGCTTCTCGAACTCGAAGACGACGTTCTTCCTGCGCGCGTCGTAAGCGAGGTACGCCTTGAAGGGACGCTTCGTGCGCTTCGAAATGAAGCCCTCCAGGAGTTCGGTGCGCCTGCTCGCGAGAAGCTGAACGGCTTCGGCCTGCGAAATCGGGCGCTGCAGGATCGTCTTGCCGATGCGGAAGGAGCAGGTCTTGCCCTCTAGCGCATGCTCGCAGACGTACGCGTCGTTGAAGTCGTAGATCTTCCCGCCGCAAACCGGGCAGGCGCCGATCACCTGAGCTTCCGACAAGCCGGAGAGATCGGCTTCGGGCCGCGCTTCGAATTCGAAGCGCAGGCCCCATTCGTTCGTGTCCGGATCGCGCTGCAGGACGAGCTCGCTCTCGAAGGGAAAGCCGCGCTTGCTCACGAACCCTGCAAGCGGCCCTATGCGGCGGCCGGCAAGAAGCTCTTCTACTTCCTCGGGCTCGAACGCGCGGCCCGAGGGATGCTTTGGCAGCGAGAAGTAGCAGCCCGGCGTCGTGCAGGCGAAGCGCCGGTAGTTTTCGACGATTTCGCCGCCGCATTCGGGACAGCGGCTGCGGAAATGAATGGGATTGACGATGGGAACGCTGTCGCCTTCAAACTGCTTCGCGGACGAAACGATTTCAGTCGTCATCCTGCGAATTTCTTCCATGAAATCGTCGCGCGAAGCCTGGCCGCGCTCGATGAGCGCGAGCTTGTGCTCCCACTCGGCGGTGAGCTTCGGCTGCGTGAGTTCGTTGATCTTGAGGCCGCGCACAAGCTGCATCAGCTGGAACGCCTTGGCGTTCGGAATGAGCTCTCGGCCGTCTCGACGCAGGTACTTCTGCTCGATCAGGCCTTCGATTGTCTGGGCGCGCGTGGCCGGCGTGCCGAGGCCCTTTTCGGCCATAGCGTCGCGCAGTTCGTCTTCGTCGAGCTTTTTGCCGGCAGACTCCATCGCCGAGAGGATCGTTGCGTCGGTGTAGCGGGCGGGCGGGCGCGTCTGGTCGGCCTTCACTTCAAGGCTTTCCGCCGAGACGATCTCGCCGTTTTCAACGGGCGTCAGATCGTCCTGCCCGGACTTGCCGGAGCGGCCGGCCGCCTCAAGCCAGCCCGCCTTGACGAGCACGCGGCCTTCGGTCAGAAAGCGCTCGCCGGCAACATCCGTGAAGCGGGTCGTCACGTCGAACTCTGCGGCCGGATAGAAAACCGAAAGAAAGCGCCGCACAACGAGATCGTAGATCTTCCTCTCGGCTTCTTCGAGCGGCTTCGGCAGCTCGCCGGTCGGAATAATGGCAAAGTGATCGCTGATCTTCTTGTTGTCGAAGATGCGCTTGTCGGGCCTGACCCAGTTCTGCCGCAGGATCTCGCCGGCATGCTTCGCATAATCGTCAAGGCCGCTGATGCGCGAAAGCGTCGCGCGCACGGCAGGCAGATAGTCCTCGGGAAGCGCGCGGGCGTCCGTACGCGGATACGTGAGAACCTTGTGGCGCTCGTAGAGGCGCTGCGCGACGGCCAGCGTCATCTTGGCCGGAAACCCGAAGCGGCTGTTGGCTTCGCGCTGCAGGCTCGTCAAATCGAAGAGCGCGGGCGAGAGCTGCGCGGCGCGCCTGCGCGTTTCCGTCACGACGCCTTCGCGCCCCGCGCACTGCTCGACAATGCGTTTTGCACGGGCTTCGTCCCAGATGCGGCTTGCCTTGAGTTCGGACGGCGCGCCCTTCGCCTTCCGGAAGTCCTTGTCGATCCAGACGGCCGGATATTCGCCGGCGGCGGCGCGGAAGGCCGCATGAACCTCCCAGTAGTTCTTCGGGACGAAGCGCGCGATTTCCTCTTCGCGCTGCACGATGATTGCAAGGGTCGGCGTCTGCACGCGGCCGACCGTCGTGAGGAAGAAGCCGCCGTCCTTCGAATTGAAGGCGGTGAGCGCGCGCGTGCCGTTGATGCCGACGAGCCAGTCGGCTTCGGAACGGCTGCGGGCCGCCGCCTCCAGGGGCTTCATGTCTTCGTCGGAGCGCAGGCGGCTGAACGCTTCCTTGATGGCGGACTTGGTCATCGACTGCAGCCACAGGCGGCGCACCGGCTTCCTGCTGCCGACCGCCTGAATGATGTAGCGGAAGATCAGTTCGCCTTCTCTTCCCGCGTCGCATGCGTTGATGATGTCGGAAACGGAACGGCTGCGGATTTTGCGGGCGAGCTCCCGAAACTTCGCCTCGGACTTCTTGATCGGCTGCAGGTCGAAATGCGGCGGAATCACGGGCAGATTCGCAAAGGACCAGCGTCCGCGCTTCACGTCGAACTCTTCGGGAGCCTTAATCTCGAGAAGGTGGCCGACGGCCGAGCCGATGATCATGGAGTCGCCGACCCAAAAATCGCCGTCCTTCCTGAATCCGCCGAGCGCCTTCGCGATGTCGCCGGCTACGGACGGCTTTTCCGCAATGACCAATGTCTGTCCCATGTGTGTTCCTTCTCCAAAGCCGCCGATCCGCGGCCGCAGCGTTCAAAAGCGTTTGCGGGACATGCCGCCGCAGCGAGCGGTGCGGCGAAGCTCCGATAGACAATGCGTTCCGCAAAACGAGCGCATTATGTCATTGTTTTTCGTCGATGTAGAGTTTCGGCCTCCCCTCGATCGCCGCCGGCAGCTTCGGCGCCTGTCGAAAGCGCTTGGCCGCCGCAGCTGCGCGCTCTATTTATAATCAAGCGCGCCTGCACCGCGAGCTCGCAGTCGGCGCTCGATTTCGAAATGCGCCGACGGGGCGGCCCGCACTCTCAACGAGGACGCATTCGTGGCAAAACTGAAGATTCTTCAATATCCGCATCCGATTCTGGCGGCGACGGCTGAAGCGGTCGCCGAGTTCAACGACGAACTCAAGCAGCTCGCCGCCGACATGGCCGAAACCATGTACGCGGCCCCCGGCGTGGGGCTCGCAGCCAATCAGGTCGGCGTTCTCAAGCGCATCGTCGTCATCGACATTTCCGAAGAAGGCAATGATCTGCGCGTTCTGGTCAATCCGGAAATCGTGTGGCGAAGCAGCGAGGAAGTCAGCCGCGAAGAAGGATGCCTCTCGCTCAAGGGCCTCTACGAGCATGTGGCGCGCCCGCGCGAAGTAAGGGTTCAGGCTCGGGACCTCAGCGGCGCTCCCATTGAATTTCATGCTTCGGGCCTTCTGGCCGTCTGCGTGCAGCACGAGACCGACCATCTGAACGGCACGGTCTTCATCGATCGCCTGAGCCGCCTCAAGAAGGACCGCGCCTGCACGAAGCTTCGCAAGCTGCGCCGCGAAGAAAAGAAAAAGAAGGATTAGGCTTCCTCCGGCGCGTCGGCCGACGGCAAAGAGCGTCTCGAACGGGACGCTCTTTGCTTTTCCCGGAAGGCTATGCCGGATGAGCGCGGCAATGCGCGGCGATCCAGGCGGCATACTGAGGCATCAGAACCGGCGGCAGCGAATGGCCGAGTCCCTCAATGAGCTTGATTTTCGAGTTCGGGATGAGGCTTGCCGTTTCGAGCCCGGCCGCGGCGGGAAGAAGCGGATCAGCCTTACCGTGGATGACCAGCGCGGGCGCCCGAATTTCCTTCACCTGCCGGGCGCGGTTGCCGCTTGCCAGCATCGCGAGAATCTGGCGCGCCGCCGCTTCCTGCTCGAAGCGGACTTCGCCCGCGCGCTCGAAGAATTCGGCCGCGTCTTTGGGATCGGGCGGATATTTGTCTCCCGCAAGCGCCGTCAGAAGCCGAAGCATGTCGGCCTGAGCGGCTGCGGCGTTCCCGCTTCCGCCGCGAAGAATACTGAGAACGGCGCCGATTCTCCCCAGCCCCGTCTTCGGGTTCCCGACCGCCGACGAAATCGAGACAAGCGTCGCGGCGCGATTCGGACATTGACAGGCGAAAACCTGCGCAATCATCCCGCCCAAAGAAAAGCCGACGACATGCGCGCGGCGGATGGCGAGTCCGTCCAAAAGCCTCTCCGCGTCGAGCGCCATGTCTTCGAGCGCATATTCGCCGGTCACGCGGCGGCCGGCAAGAAACTTCAGAATCGAAAGGACGAGCTCCCTTCGAGACACGCACCAGGAGGAAATTCTCGACGACTCGCCGCTGTCTCGATTGTCGGGCGCAACGACTTGAAAGCCTTCCGCCAAGAGACCCGAAATCAAGGCGGGCGGCCAAGCATCCATAGGCATGCCGAGTCCCATCAGAAGCAGGACTGCAGGAGCTCCCGCATCGCCGCAGCGGCGATAGGCGATTTTGAGTCCGCGGCTCGTCAAAACTTCCTTGCGCATTAAAGTCTCCTGAAATTTTCGGCGTCTTTCGAAACAAAAGCTTCCTGATGCCCTCAATTTAATCGGCTCGCCTGCGGAAAGGCCAAAACCTTTAGAATTTCAGCTTCGGCCTTACCGCACAACATCATTTAGAGCATGAAGATTATTTTTGCAGGCACCCCGCAGTTCGCGGCCGTCGCGCTCAGCGCATTGATCGACGCCGGACACGAAATCGCGCTCGCTCTCTCGCAGCCCGACCGCCCGAGCGGCCGCGGCATGAAGCTCGCGGCAAGCCCCGTCAAGAAGCTGGCGCTGAGCCATGGCCTCAAAGTCGCGACGCCCGAAACGCTGAGCCTCAGGAAGGCGCCCGCAGCGAGCGCCGAGATGCACAAGATGCTCAGGGAGATCGAAGCCGACGTCATGATCGTCGCGGCCTACGGCCTCATCCTGCCGCAGCCCGTTCTCGACTGCGCCAAGGGAATCGGCAAAAATCAAGACATCAAAGCCGTCAACATTCACGCAAGCCTCCTGCCGCGCTGGCGCGGCGCGGCGCCTGTTTCGCGCGCAATCGAAGCGGGCGACGCCGAAACGGGCGTCACGCTCATGAAAATGGAGCTCGGCCTCGACGCCGGTCCGATGATCCGCATCCGCAAAACGCCGATCAGGCCTGAAGATACGACTCTCTCGCTCACCGAACGGCTCGCCGGCATCGGCGCCGAACTTTTGACTGAAGCGCTTGAAGCGCCCGACGAACTCGACTGGATTCCTCAGCCCGAAGAAGGCGCGACCTACGCCGAAAAGCTTCTGAAGTCCGAAAGCAGAATCTGCTGGCAGGAAAGCGCCGAGACGATCGCTCGGCGCCTGCGCGCCTTTACGCCTTTCCCGGGCCTCCATTTCATGCGCGAAGATCTCGCGGTCAAGCTTATCGATGCAGCCGCGGCCGAAGGCTCTGGACAGCCGGGCGAAGTGCTTGAAGCCGGCAAAAGACTCGTCGTCGCCTGCGGCGAAGGCGCTCTGGAAGCCAAGATGCTTCAGCGCCCGGGCAAAGGCAAGATGCCCGCGCAGTCTTTCCTCCAGAGTCTCAAGATCGCCAAGGGCGAGGTGCTTCAATGAGAGCCGTTCAGCGTTCCTCCCGGGAAGGGCAGCTCGCACTTTCGACGCTGCTTCTTCGCGCGGCCGATGCGGAACAGAAGATGCGCCTGGACGGACTTTCGCTGCCGGCGGCCATCGACGCCGTCTCGGCAGATCTTCCGCCCAAGGCGAAGGCCGCCGTTCAGTCCATTCTCTACGCCGGCGAGCGCAGGCGCGCGCTGAGCGAAGCCGTCTTCGGCAAGCTCGTCGCGATGTCCCCGGGCGGCCTTGCGGCCGACCTCATCCGCGTCTCCATCGCGCTTCTTTTTGCGGGTGCCTACAAGAACTACGCGCTTCTCGACCAGACGGTCCGCGCGCTGAGGACGAACCCAAAGACGGCGCGCTATGCCGGACTTGCAAACGCCGTCCTTCGCAGAATCCTGCGCGAAGGAGAAGGCATTCTCGCGTCTTTGAAGGACGACGAGAGCGTGCGCTTCAATGCGCCTTCGTGGTGGATCGAAAGAGTCAAAAAGGACCATCCCGAATGCTGGCGGTCCATTCTTTCCTTGGCGGCCGAGCATCCGCCTATGACGCTTCGCGTCAACCGCCGCCGCATCGAACGCGCCGAATACATGAAGCATCTTGAGAAAGCCGGCATTGCCGCCATGGAAGTCGGCGAAGACGGCGTCGTTCTCGAGAAGCCCTGCCCCGTTCACGAAGTTCCGGGCTTCAATCTCGGCCTCGTCTCCGTTCAGGATGCAGGCGCGCAGCTCGCCGCCGGCCTTCTGCGCCCCGAACCGAAGAGCCGCGTGCTCGACGCCTGCGCTGCGCCCGGCGGAAAGGCGGCGCACATCCTCGAGAGATTCGACGTTTCCGTCGATGCGCTCGAAATAGACGCCAAGCGCACGCGCCTCATCGAATCGACCCTGAAGCGCCTCGGACTTTCGGCAAACGTCCGGACGGCGGACGCCGCCGACCTCGAAAGCTGGTGGGACAAAAAGCCCTACGACGCCGTTCTGCTCGACGCGCCCTGCACGGCCAGCGGCATCGTGCGGCGGCAGCCCGACGTGCCTTGGTCGCGCCAGCCCGGCGACATTGCATCGCTTGCCGAGAAGCAGCGCGCGCTCCTCGATTCGCTCTGGCGCGTCGTTCGGCCGGGCGGCAGGCTTCTTTTCTGCACCTGCTCGATCTTCCCGGAAGAAGGCTCCATGCAGGTCAGGCGCTTTCTCGAAGCGCATCCCGATGCGAAGCTGACGCCTCTGCGCAGGGGATGCGAAGGCATGATGATCCTGATTCCGACGGATGCGCGGAAGAACCGCGCGGAAGCCGCGGCTTCGGGGCCGAACGAAACGCTTCCTGAAGTCCACGACGGCTTCTTCTACGCACTTCTTGAGAAAGAGGCCTAATCGCCGCCGACCGCCATGCGCCGCGCACTCGATTTTCTAAAGCACGCCGCCTTCTTCGCCGCAGCCGTTCTTCTGACCGCAGGCGCAGCGCAGCGCGCCTCGGCCGCGGAAGCGACGCTCATGGCCGCCGAAATTACGCGCGACGAACCCGGCGAGCGTCCGGGCCTCTTCGTCGCCGCGCATTACGAATTCGATATTCCGCAGCCCCTGATCGACGCGCTTCACCGCGGGATTGCGCTCTACTTCGCGCATGAATTTTCACTCGTGAAGACGCGCTGGTACTGGTTCGACAAAGCCGTCGCGTCCAATACGTTCATCATCCGCCTGGCGTTCAACCCGCTCACGCGCCGCTACGCCGTCGCCTACAACGGGCTCTCGCTCTGGTTCGACACGCTCGAGCAGGCGCTGCCGTTCATCAAGAACATCCGCCGCTGGCGCGTCGCCTCCAGCAGCGCCGTCGCGAGCAGGGAAGGATTCGAAGCCAATATTCGGTTCCTCCTCGACACGAGCAAGCTTCCCAAGCCGATGCAGGCAACGACGCACGACTCCGCCGACTGGACCATCGAGTCGCCCTGGCAGTCGATCGAAATTCCGCCCGAGGTCGCGGAAGGCGGCGCCGGCGAAGAGGACTGAGCCGTGATGCACTGGCTTCGCTACGCCTTCATTCTGACGCTGGCCGCCGCCGGGCTGTCGCTCTTCGGACTCGCCGCGACGAGCTCGGACTCGAGGCTCTTCGAGCATTGGTTCCCGGTTCTCAACATCATCAACCGGGTGATCGCCGTTTTGCTCTTCGCGATCGTGACCGCGATGCTTCTGAAGCTGCTGCAGCGCTTCCGCCGCCGCGAGTTCGGCGCCCGCATGACTTTGAAGCTGGCCGTCGCCATGGGGCTTCTCGCGCTCATTCCCTGCACGATGATTTATTGGGTGTCGGCCGCCTTCATTTCCCGCTCGATCGATTCCTGGTTCGACGTAAGGGTTGAAAAGGCGCTCGACGCCGGCGTCGCGATCACGCGCGGCATTCTTTCGCAGCAGCAGACGCAAACGGAGACGACGGCCAGGCATATGGCCGAGATGCTCTCCAGCACGCCGGCTTCGCTCCTCATGAGCGACCTCATGCAGCTTCTCAAGGGGCATCCGAACATGGAAGCGCTGGTCTTCATGGGAAACGGCACCGCGTTGGCCGCCGCAGGCTCGCGCTTCAACGTCATGCTTCCGGATCTGCCCACGTCGATGCAGCTCCAAACCGTTCGTTCGTCCGGGATCTACAGCGTGATCGACGGCGACGCGCTGGACAATCCCGACGAAATCACGACGCAAAGCGCGCTCGCCATCCGCGTCATCGTGCCGATTCCTGAAGCCGGAACGACGGACAATCCGGATGACGGCGAACAAGGGGATCTTGCGGCGGGACTTCTTCCCATCCAGCCGCAGCGCGCGAAGCTCTTCCTGCAGGTCATTCAGCCCGTCGGCTCCGGCATCACGCGCAAAGCCGCGGAACTCGTGAACGGCTACCGCGACTATCAAACGCTCGTTCTCTCGCGTTCGGCGCTTCAAAGCATTTACGCGGGCACGCTCTTCCTCGTTCTCCTTCTCGCCGCATTCGGGGCCATTGCAGCCGCCATCGCCTGCGCGCGCAAAAATACGGAACCCGTGCGGCAGCTCGAACAAGGCACGCGCCGCGTTGCGGACGGCAACTTCCAGCCCATTCGCGAATTCGCCGGCAGCAGCGAAATTAACGTGCTCACGAAGTCCTTCAACAACATGATCCGCGAAATTTCGCAGTCGAGAAGAGCCATCGACGAACAGCGCCGGAATGCCGAACTCGCTCAAGCTCATCTCGAACGCATCCTCGGCAACATTTCTTCGGGCGTGATCGTTTTGAACCAGAAATACAAGCCCGTCTCCTCCAATCCTGCGGCCGAGGCGATTCTCGGCAAGGAGCTTTGCCGGCCCGAAACGCCGCTCGCCAAGCGGATGCCGGAACTCATCGCCGCCGTCAAGAACGCGCAGGCGGCGCTCGACTTCGGCAAGGAGACGACCATCGGCTTTGAATTCGAACTGAAGAACGGAAGCGGCGGAACAGGCGGCACGCCTCTCTTCATGAAAATCTCTTCGATCGCCCTCGAGAAGAACGTCAAGGGCTTGGTGGTCGTTTTCGACGACGTCTCGCAGCTCATGACCGCGCAGCGCGCCACAGCCTGGGGCGAAGTCGCCCGACGCCTCGCTCACGAAATCAAGAACCCTCTCACGCCCATTCGCCTCGCCGCCGAAAGACTCGAGATGAAGCTTGAGTCCAAGCTCGAAGACGATGCGGACGCGGAGCTCCTTCACAGATCGATCGAGACGATCACGACGCAGGTCGATGCCCTCAAGCAGATGGCGAACGACTTCCGCAAATACGCGAAGCTGCCTGCCGCCAAGCTGGAATCGGTTGATCTGAACGCATTCATTCGGGAGAACGCGGCTTTGTATGAAGCCGCCGGCACGCCCATCCGCCTCAGTCTGAGTCCGGATCTTCCGAAAATCCTCGGCGACGCGGCGCAGCTCCGACAGGTACTGCATAATTTGATTTCCAACAGCATCGACGCTGCCGAAGGAGATCTGCCTGCAATCACTTTGTCGACGAGAGCAGTAGGAGGCAAAGACGGCGTGAGCGCAGTAGCGCTGTCCGTAACAGACGACGGCGTCGGGTTCAGCGAGGAGATTCTCTCGCGGGCTTTCGAGCCTTACGTAACGACAAAAGAAACGGGCACAGGCCTGGGCCTGCCGATGGTCAAGAAAATCATCGACGAGCACCAGGGCGTCATTGAGCTGTCGAACCGCTTCGACTCAAGCGGCCTTTTGGTGCTGGGCGCGAAAGTCGAAATCTTCTTCAGGCAGCTTTCAGCCGAACAACCTGCAGCGCAGCAAATTCCAACATGCTTGACATCCTTGTAGTCGACGACGAACTCGGCATTCGAAACGTTCTCTCTGAAATTCTGCGTGAAGCCGGATACTATGTTTTCTCGGCCGGCAGCGCCGATGAGGCGACTCAGCTGGTTGAAAGCCGGCAATTTGCGCTTGCGCTGGTCGATATTTGGATGCCCGGAAAAGACGGCCTGAAGATGCTGACCGAATGGAAGCAGCGTCATCTCGCCGCCTTTCCGGTCATCATGATGTCCGGGCACGCCACGATCGACTTTGCCAAACAGGCCCTGCAGCAGGGAGCGGTCGACTTCCTTGAGAAGCCGATTTCGCTCAAGAAGCTTTTGACGGCCATCGAGCTCGCGATCCTCAAATGGAAGGACCAGCAGCGCCTTGCCGAAGAGGCGCGCACAGACTCAGGATCATGCCTCAGTCAAAAGCACGCGGAAGCTCGGCAGAAGCTGCCGATATTCAGGCTTCCGGAATACGGCCTTCTCCTCGACTTCAATCGTCCGTTCCGAGACGTGCTCCTCGAATTCGAGCGTGCGTACTTTACGACGGTGCTTGATTTCGTCAATTACTCGGTTGCCAATCTCTCGCGTCATGCAGGAATGGAGCGCACGCACCTCTACCGAAAGATTCGCCAGCTCGGCATCGACGTCGAAGACATGCGCAGCCAAGCGCGCGCCCGTCGAAGCGAAATTCAAGCCGAAGGGCCAAACCCTGATGAAGCAGATCGATGAAGGAGGCATCGGCATCACGCTCACGGCCGGCGCCCATCCGAACGGCTGCCGGCGTTCGTCTTCTCGGAAGCTGAGCCGAACGATTGAAAATCCCAATTGATTCGGTCCGCTGCCGAAAGTCCGGCTGTCGGCCAAAGAACGCCCCATTCCCGGAGCCGATGCACAATCGCGCCCCTTTGGGAATCCGCTGAATGCCGAGCCGGCTCTTTTTGACATTTCAGCGGATTCTTCCTGCTTTTTCTGCATGACGTCCGCGCCGATCCTGCGCAGCTCCCAGACTGCCTCGCAGAACGCCTGCGCCTCCTCCCCGGCAAATTTGCCGAGATCCGAATAAGGCCGGCCGCCGATCGACTGCAAGCTCCTTGCCGTCGAAGCGGGCTTCTCTGCGCCCTCAGAGCGGTCCCCAGGTCACGACTTCCTTATGCTTGATGGCGCGGCGAATCATGTTCTGCAGAGGAACCACGCGCTGATAAAGGCGGATGCGCTCCTTCTGCTTCGTCTTCTGCATTTCTTCCTTTTCGCGCAGTTCCTGATCGTAGGTCGAGGCCCGCTGCACCGCTTCGATCATCGCGGCTTCTTCGGCCGCCTTTTCCTTGTCGGCCTTTTCGGCATTCTCGAGCTTCTCGAGAATGCCCGGAAGATCTTCGACCGGAAAGGCGCCCTGCTCCTTGAAATTCTCGCCGATCACTTCGAAGATCTTTTGGGCCGACTCCTTGAACATGATGAAGGGGCCCGCAGCGACGCACTCAAACTGAATCAAAGCCATGGATCATTCCTTTTTGCAGAAACTTCAATGAATTGCGCAGCATGCCGAAACGCAGCGCTCCGCAAGCCCGGATGCTAAACTCATCAATCATCTGATTTTGGAGCATCCTTTTGTCAATAGGCATCTGCATCATTGCTCATTCGCCTCTCGCAAGCGCGATCAGGGAGTGCTGCCGCCACATCTATAGCACAACCGATGTCGGTCTGGCGGAGCGCATCGTCTGCTTTGATGTTCCCGCCGACATGAGCGTCGAAAAAGGCACTTCGCAGGCCAAGTCGCTTCTCGGGGAGCTCGACGGCTGCGAAGGCGTGCTCGTCTTCACGGATCTTCTGGGCGCGACGCCCTCGAACATCGCGCACAACCTCTCGACGGATCCGAAAGTCTGCGTCGTGGCCGGCGTCAATCTGCCGGCCGTCATCACCGCATTGAGCGCTGCGCCGGACACGGCGCTTTGCCGGGCCCTGACCATTTCCGAAGGCGCCGCCCATGCCGGCATTTCTTCCTGCATCGGCCGCAAACAAAACTGATTGGAAGCGTCCATGATTCAAACGAGCCTCACGGTTGCCAACAAGCTCGGCCTCCATGCAAGGCCGTCGGCGCAGCTCGCGAAAGCCGCAAGCCTTTATCAGTGTTCGCTTACGCTCACGCACGGAAGGCGGACGGTGGACGCAAAGTCCATTCTCGGACTCATGACGATGGCCGTTCCTTGCGGCACGGCGCTTACGCTTACGGCGGACGGCCCCGACGAGGCGGAAGCCTCGCGCCACATCGAGTCTCTCTTCGCGAACAAGTTCGGCGAAAAGGAATAATGAGGATGAAGCATGACCGATCCTTCTGAAGTCAAGGTCCGAGCAGCAGAGGAAGAAGGCTTGCGGGAAGCCGCCGAAGAAGCGCATGCCGGAGAAGAGGAACTTCCCGGCGAGAAGCTTTACGGACTTTCCGCTTCTTCCGGCATTGCCAGCGGCATTGCGCTTTTCTTTTCGTCCGCCGACCTTGAAGTCGCGCAGCTCCAAATCGACAAAGGCGCCGTCCGAGGCGAAATTCAGCGCCTCCGCATGGCCGCGGCCGCCGTCCGCAAGGAACTCGCCGGCCTCTCCGAGGAGCTTGAAGACGAAACGCTTGCGGAAGCGGCCGCCTTTCTCGACGTGCACCGCTCGATTCTCGCCGATCCGACGCTCATCTCCGAGACCTCCGAAATCATCCGCGAAAATCTTGTGAATGCCGAATGGGCGCTTTCGCGGCGCTTGGAAGAAATCCGCCGAGACTTCGAGCAGATCGACGACGACTATCTGCGCGAACGCATCGACGACATTGTCTGGGTCTTCCAGCGCATTCAGCGCGTGCTTGCCGGCCGCCGCGCGGCAAAGAGCATCGCCGCAGCCGATGCAGTCGACGACGCCGTCGTGCTTGTCGCCGACAGCCTCGATCCGGCCGACATGCTGCAGCTGCGCCGGCGCAACGACTTGGACGTCGTCGGCATCGTCATGACCGAAGGCAGCGCCACGAGCCACGCCGCGATTTTGGCCAAAAGCCTTGAGATCCCGACCCTGGTCGGCGTTCAGAATGCGCTTGAGCAGATTCGCACGGGCGACGAAATCCTCATCGACGCCGACTCCGGATTCCTCTGCATCCGCCCGGATACGTCGGACAAAAAGGTCGCCGCCGTCAAGATGCGCGGCCTGCGCGCGAAGAAGCGGGCGCTTCTGAAGCTCAAGACCGAGCCGGCCGTCACATTGGACGGCGAGGAAGTTTCGCTCGAAGCCAACATTGCGCTTCCGGACGACCTTTCGGACGTGCGTCGTTCCGGCGCAGACGGCGTCGGGCTTTTCCGAACGGAATTCCTCTTTCTCAACCGCAGCGACTTGCCGAGCGAAGAAGAACAGCTTGCCGCCTACCGCAATGTCGTGAAGGGAATGAAGGGCGCGCCCGTTACGATCCGTCTTGCCGATCTCGGCGCAGACAAGAGTCTTTCGCGCGAATCAATCCTCTGCCTTACGTCCGAAGAGATTCTCGAAGCCAATCCGGCGCTCGGCCTGCGCGCCCTTCGCTTTGCGTTCGCGTTCCCGCAGCTTTACAAAACGCAGCTGCGCGCAATCCTGAGAGCCTGCGCCGGAGAAAGCGCGCGCATTCTTCTGCCGATGATCTCCAGCACGGAAGACGTGAGGCGCGCTCTTGAAATCATCGACGGCGTCCGCAAGGAACTCGAAGAAGAAAACGTTCCGGCCTGCGGCGACATCCAAGTGGGCGGCATGATCGAAATGCCCGCTGCGGTCGCCATGCTCGGCGATTTGATTCCGCTTCTCGACTTTTTCTCCATCGGAACGAACGATCTGGTTCAGTACACGCTCGCCGTCGACCGGACGAACGTCGCCGTATCGATGCACTACGAAGAACTGCATCCGGCCGTTCTGCGATTCGTCGCGGAATCGATCCGCAGGGTGATCGCCGCCGGCAAGAACATTGCCGTCTGCGGCGAAATGGCCGGCAGAGCGGATCTGGCTCCCTTCTTCATCGGTCTCGGCTGCAGAACCCTTTCGATGGATCCGTCGCGCATTCCGGCAGTCAAAGAAAAGATTCTCTCGATTTCCGTCCCTGAAGCCGAAGAGTTCGCGCGCAGCCTCGTGCGGCGCAAGACGACGGCCAGCGTCAAAAAGGCGATTCAGGAAATGACGCCTCCTACCAAGCTCAACTTGCAGGCAGAAGATGATGCCCAATAATCCGATCAAGCCCCTCTCCGGCGCCGAATTCGTCGAACTCGGCGAACTGCTTGCAGGCCTTCCGGAAACCGCCGGCCCAATGGAGGCCGATCAAATGGACGGCTATCTGACGGCCGTCGCCCTGATGCCCTCGGCCGTTCCGCCGAGCGAGTGGATGCCCTTTATTTTCGATGCTCAGGGAAGCTCTGAGACGGCGCTTGCCGATGCCGGCGACGAAGAACGGCTCGAAGACCTCGTCTACCGCCGCTATCGGGAAATCAAGACCGCCGTCGAAAGCGGCCGGGCGATTGATCCGATCGTCTACGATCCGGAAGACGACCTTGGACGCAGGTGTTCGGGCTGGGAAGCGGTTGCCGCGCTTTCGCCCTTCGCGAGCGGCTTTCTCGATGCCGTCAATCGCTGGCCGAAGCTGCACGACGAAGATCCGGAAAAAGAGGCGCTCATTCAAAGCGCGCTTCTCGGCATTCTTCGCCATCTTCCGGAAGCCGAAATCGGCGACCTGAAGGAAATCAAGGACGATCTGGACCTCGAAGCGCCTCTCGAAAGCCTCAGCGAAGCTGTTCGCGATCTTGCATTGTCCGTTGCGGAAATTGCTTCCGTCACGCTCCAAGCCCCCCTTCCCGCCGAAGCCTCAGAATCGGAGGAGAAGCCGCCGGCTCCGAAGAAGAGCAGCGGATCAGCCCGAAAAATGCCCTACAGGGCTTCCGGACAGAGAATGCCGAAGCGGACGCCCAAACGCAGGCGCTGCGGCTGAATCCCGAAGCGGCGCGCGCAGGCGCCGAAGAGACGGACGGACCCGAGCGCCCGCTTCTTTCGTCAGAAGCCTCGGCGCTTCACCTGCCAGGCAAAGAAAAGCACGGGCGCGCCGATGAGAGCCGTGAAGACGAAAAAGCAGCTGTAGCCCAAAAGCTCGACGACGACGCCGGAGAAGCCGGCGAGGAATTTGGGCAGCAGCAGCATCAGCGAGCTCAGAAGCGCGTACTGCGATGCGGAATATCCGCGATTCGTCAGTCCGGACATGAAGGCCACGAAGGCGGAGCTTGAAAGGCCTGCGGCCAAATTGTCCGCCGATACCGCCGCGACGAGAAGCCGAACGTCCGCACCGACAAGAGCAAGCATGGAAAAAAGCAGATTGGTCGAGCTTGAGAGAGCGGCGCCGGTCATGAGCGTCGGCAGAATGCCGAAGCGCATGACGGCGGCGCCTCCGAGAAAGGCGCCCGCAAGCGTCATGAGAACGCCGAACACTTTGCTTACGCCGGCAACGACTTCTTTGGAGAAGCCGATATCGGCATAAAAAGGATTCGCCATGACGCCCATGACGACGTCCGAAATTCGGTAGGTCGCCACCAGAAGAAGAAGCCAAAAAGCGCTCCTGCCGTAGCGCCGGAAGAAATCCGCGATCGGCTCCCAAAAGCGAAGCAGGAATTTTTCAGCGATGCCCTGCGGCCCGCTCTGCACGGACGCCTTCTCCATGAATGCAGGCTCGGGAGCAAGAAGCGCCGCAACGATCCCCACGGCCGCACTGGCCGCCATGACGAGATACGCAAGCGACCAAGCCGAAAAGCAATAGCCGGGCGCCCCCGAACTCCAGCCCGCAATCGCGAGCGCCCCGGCGCCCGCCCAAATCATGGCGAGCCGGTAGCCCGTCTGGTACACGGCCGCGAGCGCAGCCTGCTTTTCGGCTTCGGCGCATTCGATGCGGTAGGCGTCGAGCGCAATATCCTGCGTTGCCGAGGAAAACGCGGTCAGACAGGCAAAAATGACCGTCGCCCAAAGAGAAGACGACGGATCGGAAAAGGCCATTCCGACAAGACCGACGATAATGCCGCTCTGAGCCGCAACGAGCCAGCCTCGCCGTCGCCCCAGAACGCGAGTCAGAATCGGAACGGAGACCTGATCGACCAGCGGCGCCCACAGCCATTTGAAGCCGTACGCAAGCCCGATCCACGACATGAAGCCGATCGCGGCAAGTTCTATGCCCGCCTCTCTGAGCCAGAAGCCCAGCGTGCCGAGAACGAGAAGCAGCGGCAGGCCGGAGCTGAAGCCCAGAAAGAACATTCGAATCGAATCGGCCTCGCAGTAGACGCCCCAGCCGGCGTTCTTCGCGGGCTTCCTCGCGGTCCCCGACTCAGGCATGCCCGTCCCCGACAACAAGCTTCGGATCGCTGAGCCAGATCCAGGCGCCGGACGCCAGATCATCGGGCAGCCTGAAGCCGCCGATCCGGGAGCGATGCAGCTTCTCGACGCGATTGCCGCAGGCGGCGATCATGCGCTTCACTTGATGGTATTTGCCCTGCGTGAGCGTAAGTTCGAGATGCCGCGGATCAAGAAGGCGCGCATTCTCGGCTCGAACCGCTTCGTCGGAATCTCGAAGAACAACGCCGGCCATGAGCTTCTCCTGCAGGCCTTCGTCGGCCGGATGCTTCAATTCGACCTCGTAGACCTTTGGAACGCAGCGCTTGGGATGAATGAGGCGATGGTTGAGCCTTCCGTCGTCCGTGAGAAGAAGAAGGCCCGTCGCATCCGCATCAAGACGGCCGATCGGCTGCACGCCGCGCCGGCGCAGCTGCCACGGCAGAAGATTCATGACGGACGGATAGGCCGAGGGCTTGAGCGAGCATTCATAGCCTGCAGGCTTATTGAGCGCGATGAGGGCGCGTTCGCAATAGGGCCAGATCCTGCCGTCGCATTCAAAGGAAAGCCCCTCGGCATCAATCTCTTCGTCCGGATCGTCGTGAACGATGCCGTTCACCTTGACCTTCCCCGAAGCAGCGAGAGCCGCGCAGTCGCATCTCGTCCCGAAGCCCTGAGCAAAGAGAATGTCAGCCAAGCGCATGCTGCGTCTGCTCCGTCTCAGCAGTCGTAATCGACCCAGAAAGGCGCATGATCGGAAAACTTTTCGGACGCATAGATATCCGTGAATTTCGCCGTCCCGGCAATTTTCGGCGTCGCGACCTGATAGTCGATCCGCCACCCGACATTTTCGGCTCTCGCACGGCCTCGCTGGCTCCACCAAGTATAACGGTCGGGACGAGAATCAAGCCGGCGGAACACATCCACCCAGCCGTGGCGATCGAACAAATCCGTCATCCAGCGGCGTTCTTCGGGAAGAAACCCTGAATGCTTCAAGTTGCCCTTCCAGTTCTTGAGGTCGATTTCCTTATGCGCGATATTCAAATCGCCGCAAAGAACAACTTCTCGCCCCGACTGCTTCAGTTCGTTCATATGAACCAAAAAGCGGTCCAAAAAGCGGAATTTCGCGTTCTGCCTTTCATCGCCCGACGTTCCTGAAGGGAAATAAGCGCTGACAATGATCATCGGCCCGAAATCCGCTTCGATGCAGCGGCCTTCGTCGTCGAACTCTTCGACGCCGAACCCGGCGCGAACGGAAAGCGGCTCGCGTCGGGTCCAGATGCCGCAGCCCGAATAGCCCCGCTTCTTCGCGCAGTGACAATAAAGCGAATAGCCGCCGAAAGCGCTGATTTCTTCAGGAATGTCGTCCTCCTGCGCCTTCAGTTCCTGCACGCAGAGCACGTCGGCGTCCATCTGCGAAAACCATTGGAAAAATCCCTTTGCGGCCGCAGAGCGGATGCCGTTGGCATTGAAAGTCATTACGCGAAACATTTCGATCGAATCTCCAGTCAGCCGCAGGCGAAAAGCAGTGCGCCGCCGGCTGCAGACGCTAAAATTGGCGGCAGTCCAGAGAAACAGCATCTTTTCGAGCAGTCTGCACACGTGCTTTGGCCGAACTTCAGTCTGCCTTCATCTTCGTCATCGCGCGATTCTACCCATCATCATGCAGAGCATTCAGCAACAATTCATTGAATTTGCACTTGAAGCCGACGTCCTCCGCTTCGGCGAGTTCAAGACGAAAGCCGGAAGACTTTCCCCGTATTTCTTCAATGCCGGACTCTTCAACACCGGCATGCTTCTGGACAAATTGGGCTCCTTCTACGCGCAGACCCTTCTGAACGCGAAGAATAAGGGCGAGATCGAATTCGACATGCTCTTCGGCCCCGCCTACAAAGGCATTCCGCTCGTTGCGGCGGTAGCCATCAATCTTGCCCGCCTCGGCTGCGACGCGCCCTGGGCCTTCAATCGAAAGGAGGCCAAGGATCACGGAGAAGGCGGCGTCATTGTCGGCGCTCCTCTGAAAGGCAGGATCGTCATCATCGACGACGTCATTTCGGCGGGCACCTCCGTTCGCGAATCGGTCGACATCATCAGGAACTGCAATGCCGAACCGAGCGGCGTGCTCATCGCCGTAGACCGCATGGAGCGCGGCGGCGGCGCCGTCAGCACGACGGAATCGTCGGCTGTTCAGGACGTTCAGAAAGCACTCGGCCTCTCGGTCATTTCAATCATCAATTTGAACGATCTCCTCGCCTTCATGAACAGCGGCTCGGAAAAGGCGGAGGCCGTCTCGCAGTACCGCGACGCGGTTTCGAGCTACCGCGCCAAGTACGGCGCATAAGGAGCGAGGTTCGGTAAAGCCGGCTTTGCCGTCCGAGTCCGGCCCTGCCGCATCTGCCTCCCATGCAGAAAACTCCCGGCTTAGAACGATGCATCCGAACTTCCGGGAGTTCCGGCCTCCTTTCGGAAGGCGCGCTTCCTCGAGAGGTTTACTGAAGCTTCCTGCGGAGCATTTCGTTGAGCCGGCTGGGATTGGCTTTGCCCTTCGTCGCCTTCATGCATCGGCCGACGAGCGCATTGAGAGCCTTTTCCTTGCCGGCGCGGAATTCATCGACCGACTTCTGATTTTCGGCAATCACTTCGTCGACGATCCTTTCCAAGGCGCCTGCATCGGAAATCTGCTTCAGGCCTTTGGCTTCGATGATCTGATCGACAGTGCCTTCGCTCCCGCCCCAGATGGTCTGGAAGACTTCCTTTGCGCCCTTGCTGCTGATGGTGCCGTCGACGAGGCGCAGGAGAATGCCTGCAAGCTTCTCGGGCGTCACAGGCGCATCGGCAAACGAGCATTCGCCGTGATTGACGGCGGCGGCCAATTCCCCCATGACCCAGTTGGCGGCAAGCTTCTTGTCCTTCACTTGGCCGGCAAGCGCCGAGTAGTAGTCGGCGATGCCGCGGCTCGAAGTGAGGATGGATGCATCGTACTCCGAGAGGCCGAAATCGCTCATCAGGCGGCGCCGCATTTCTTCGGGCAGCTCAGGCATATCGGCCCTGACCTCATCGATCCACTCATCGCTGATCTTCAAGGGAAGAAGGTCCGGATCCGGAAAATAGCGGTAGTCCATCGAATCTTCCTTGGTCCGCATGACGCGGGTCTCGCCCTTCTGCGGATCATAGAGGCGGGTTGCCTGAACGACGCTGCCGCCGTCCTCGATGAGCTCGATCTGGCGCTGAACTTCATATTCGATGGCTTCCTGCAGGAAGCGGAAGGAGTTCAGATTCTTGATTTCGCAGCGGGTGCCGAATTCCTTCCGGCCTGCCGGGCGCACGGAGACGTTCGCGTCGCAGCGGAAATTGCCTTCCTGCATGTTGCCGTCCGAGATTCCAAGCCAGACGACGAGCGAATGAAGCGCGCGGGCGTAGCCGACGGCTTCGGCGGCCGAACGCAGCTCCGGCTCCGTAACGATTTCAAGAAGCGGCGTGCCGGCGCGATTCAGGTCGATGCCGGAGCGGCCCGCAACGATGCCGTGCACGGACTTGCCGGCATCCTCTTCAAGATGAGCGCGCGTCAGATGAATGGTCTTCACGTACGGTTCGCCCGTCTTGGGTTCGACCGGGAATGTGATTTCGCCGCCCGCAACGATCGGGAGCTCGAATTGGCTGATCTGATAACCCTTCGGCAGATCGGGATAGAAATAATTCTTGCGGTCGAAAACGGAGCAGTCGGCAACCTTCGCGCGAATCGCGAGACCGAAGCGGATGGCCTTTTCGACGGCGCCGCGGTTCAGAACCGGCAGCGCGCCCGGCAGCGCCAGATCGACGCAGCACGAATTCTTGTTCGGTTCGTCGCCGAAGCGGCAGGGCGCCCCCGAAAAAATCTTGGAGTTGGTCGAGAGCTGAACGTGCGTCTCAAGACCGACAACGACTTCCCATTTCATGGCATTTTCCTCGATCAGACGAGCAGTTCATCAATAGCCGGCCGGATGGCGAAGATGCCAGTCCGTTTCGCGCTGCCAAGCATCCGCCAGCCTCAGGAGGCGGGCTTCCGTGAAGCGCTCTCCGAGAAGCTGAATGCCGATCGGACGCCCGTTCGAGTGGATGCCGCAGGGCATCGAAAGGCCGGGAAGGCCGGCCAGCGACGAGGGAACCGTGTAGAGGTCGCTCAGATAGGCGGACACCGGATCGGCATTGGCGCCGAAATCGTACGCCGTGCCGGTGGTCACCGGGCAGGCGACGGCGTCGACCGATTCGAACGTCTTGCGGAACTCGTTCGCTATCAAGCGGCGGACGCGCTGCGCCTTGAGGTAGTAGGCGTCGTAGTATCCGTGAGAAAGCACGTACGTGCCGATCATGATGCGGCGCTTCGGTTCGGGACCGAAGCCCTCATTGCGCGAGCGCTTCATCATGTCGACGATGTCGGCGTATTCGGCGGCGCGATGGCCGTAGCGCACGCCGTCGAAGCGCGAGAGATTCGAACTTGCTTCGGCGCAGGCGACGATGTAATAGACCGGCACCCCCATCCGAGCCATTGGGATTTCGATGTCGACAATTTCGGCGCCCATCTGCTTGTAGCCGTCAAGCACGGCCTCAATGACGGCGCGAACTTCCGGATCAAGGCCCTCTCCCATCCAGGAGCGCGGCACGCCGATCCGCAGGCCCTTGACGCCCTTGCCGAGATCGCGCGCGAAATCTTCGGCAGGCATGTCGACGCTCGTCGAATCCCACTGATCAAAGCCGACCATCGAAGAAAGCACAAGCGCGCAGTCTTCGGCGGAATGGCCCAGAAGGCCGGCGGTGTCGAGCGAAGACGCAAAAGCGATCATGCCCAAGCGGGAAGGACGGCCGTAGGTAGGCTTGATGCCCGTGAGGCCCGTGAAGGACGCCGGCTCGCGGATCGAGCCGCCTGTGTCGGTGCCCGTGGCTATGGGCGCGAGACCCGCAGCCACGGCTGAAGCCGATCCGCCCGAGGAACCGCCCGGAACCGCATTGGGATCCCAGGGGTTGCCGACCTTGCCGTAGGCGGAGTTTTCATTGCCGGATCCCATGGCAAATTCGTCGCAGTTTAGCTTGCCCAGGCAGACCATGCCTGCATCCTTGAGCTGGCGGACGACCGTCGCGTCGAAAGGACTCATGTAGCCTTCGAGCATTCGGCTCGCGGCGGTAGAGGCCCATTCCTTCGTGACGAAGATGTCCTTGTGAGCGACGGGCACGCCCGTCAGGGCGCCGGCATCGCCCTTCGCAAGACGTTCATCGGCGCGGCGGGCCTGCTCGAGCGTCGCTTCAGGACGCACGTCGAGGAAGGCGTTCAAATCACGGTGCTCATCGATGCGTCCGAGATAATATTCGGCCAATTCGACGGCGGAAACTTCTCTTTTCCGAAGCATGCGGGAAAGCTCCGAAACAGAAGCGAAGGCATTGTCAAGCATAAGGAAACCCTTCCAGCGCAGCGTTATTCAATAACCTGAGGCACCAGAAAATAGCCGTCGGCCTGCTCCGGTGCATTCTTCATGTTTTCGACTCGTTCGTCGCCCTGCGTCGCGGCATCCGCACGAAGGCGCTGGACGCCGTCGTGCGGATTCAGCATGGGCTCGATGCCGTCCGTCTCAACGGATCGAATCTGCTCGATCATTCTGAAGATGTCGTTGAGCTCGCCCTGGATGATCTTCGTCTGCTCTTCGGACAAATCAATGCGGCCTAGATCGGCAATCCGGCGAATATCGCCCTCACTCAAAGCCATGTTGTTCTTCTCGGAAAGAAAAGGTTCGGATTTGTTTGGACGACTGCAATCCGAGCCGAGAAAACAGATACAAACCTATACAAAGGCCGATCAGCCGCCTTCAAGCCCGAGGACTGCGTCGAACGGGCAGTTAGTTTATCATTGGTCAATTGCGATTGCGGGCTTTATTTGCCTCTCGCTTGCAGGCAAGTTCGTGATCTTTGTTGATTCTTGGACGCAAAGGAAGCTCACGGGCACAGAACGATCATGTTTGGTTTTTTCCGAAATTATTTTTCGAACGATCTTGCGATCGACCTCGGCACCGCCAACACCCTGATCTACATGCGGGGCAGAGGCATCGTTCTCAATGAGCCCAGCGTCGTAGCCATCCGCCAGGAAGGCGGCCCGAACGGCAAGACGACCATTCATGCCGTCGGCAGGGAAGCCAAGCAGATGCTCGGCCGCGTTCCGGGCAACATCAGCGCCATCCGCCCGATGAAGGACGGCGTCATTGCCGACTTCACCGTCACGGAACAGATGCTCAAGCAGTTCATCCGCATGGCGCATCCGTCCCGTCTCTTTGCGCCCAGTCCGAGAATCATCATCTGCGTTCCGTGCGGCTCGACTCAGGTCGAGCGCCGCGCAATCAAGGAAAGCGCCCTCGCCGCCGGCGCCTCCGAAGTCTTTCTCATTGAAGAGCCGATGGCCGCGGCCATCGGCGCCGGCCTTCCCGTGAACGAAGCCGCCGGCTCTCTCGTCGTCGACATCGGCGGAGGCACAACGGAAGTCGGCCTCATTTCCTTGGGCGGCATGGTCTACGCAGGCTCCATCCGCGTCGGCGGCGACAAGTTCGATCAAGCCGTCATCAATTACATCCGCCGCAACTTCGGCATGCTGATCGGCGAACCGACGGCCGAACTCATCAAGAAGGAAATCGGCTCGGCCTTTCCAGGATCTGAAGTAAAGGAAATTGAAGTCAAGGGCCGCAACATCGCCGAAGGCGTGCCCCGCACCTTCACCGTCCACTCCAATGAAATCCTCGAAGCGCTTTCCGAACCTCTCAATCAGATTGTCGTTGCAGTGAAGAACGCTCTCGAAAAGACGCCTCCCGAACTCGGCGCCGACATTGCCGAACACGGCCTGATGCTCACGGGCGGAGGCGCGCTGCTTCGCGACCTCGACCAGCTCCTCAAGGAAGAAACGGGGCTGCCGGTTCATGTTGCGGAAGAGCCGCTCAACTGCGTCGTCAAAGGCTGCGGCATTGCTCTCGAAAACATGGACAAGCTCTGCACGGCTTTTGCCGCCGGCTGATCAGACGGCCGAATGAAACATGGAATACGGTCCGCCTCCGTTGTTCAGGCACGGCATATCGGCCAAGGTCCGCTTCATCTTCTTCGTCGTTCTGTCGCTCGTCGCAATCCTGGTCGACGGCCGCCTGAAGGCGCTCGACGGCCTCCGCAGCGCCGTCATCAGCTTTACGTCTCCGATTACGCAGCTCGCGAGCCTGCCCGCGGAGATCCTCCGAGAAGGATCCGGCTACTTTACGAGCAAGAAGAAGCTTGCTGCGGAAAACCAAAGGCTCTCAGAAGAAAATCAGCTTCTGCAGCTCAAGGCCGGCCGCTACGAAGAGATCGAGCTTGAAAACAAGCGTCTGCGCGCCTTGGTCAATGCCGTTCCGAGGACGGCCAGCAGAACCGTGACGGCAGAAGTGATCGGCCGAATTGCCGATCCTTTTTCCATGCGGCTGCAAATCAATGCCGGCGAGAGAAGCGGCATTGCCGTCGGCATGCCCGTCATCGGCGCCTTCGGCATTCTGGGACAGGTGTCTCGCGTCGTCGCGCATCAGGCGGAAGTGACGCTTCTGACCGACCACAAGCAGCAGATTGCCGTTCAGAACGAAAGAACGGGCATGCGGTACATCATCAACGGGACGGGCGACAACCTTTTGGACGTTCTTTTCGTGCCGCCGAAAGCGGATGTGCGGGAAGGAGACCGCCTCGTCACGTCGGGGCTCGACCTGCTTTTCCCGCGCAACATTCTCGTCGGCACCGTGAACGGCATTGAATATCAGCCCGGCGAAACCTATCGGCGCGTCTCGGCGCTGCCGTCCGCCGAAATGAACGACATTCAGTTCGCCACTGTCATTTTGCAGAATCCGAATCCGACCTTCGAGCTGAAAGAGACGGACAAAAAGGATTCTTTTGAACGCAGAAGAAAGCAGCGATGAGCCTGAATCGATTTCCCGACTCGATGAACAGCGAACGGACGATCGAGCAGCATGCGTCTCTCCTGTGGGTGTTCTTCACCTTCATCATTTCGTATCTGCTGATCGTGCTGCAGGCGGCCTTCGAGGTGTTTTGGCTTCCCGACTTCATTGCGCTCACCTTGATTTACTGGTGCGTCCACCGTCCGCGCTCAATGAGCATGACGGCCGCATTCGCGTGCGGCATTCTCGTCGACGTCGTTCATGGGAGCGCGCTCGGCCAGCAGGCGCTCTCCTACGTCTGCATTTCGTATTTCGCCTTTCTTCTGCACCGGCGTCTGCCCTGGTTCGGACTTTTCGGCCAAGCGCTTCATATTCTGCCGCTGCTTCTGATTTCTCAAGTTCTCGTCATGCTCGTTCGCCTTTGGTTTGACGGACTGTGGCCCGGCTGGAGCTGGTTCCTGCAGAGCGCGGCGGGTGCGGTCATCTGGCCGATCTGGTCCTTGCTCATCGCTCCGAAGCAGGACGCCGTCGCGAAAACGCTCTGACGCTCATGACGCTGGATTTCAAAAAATCTGCTGAAGATGCGGCGCCTTTCCGAAAGCGTCTTCTTTCTGCGTTTGCGTCCGTCGCCGCGCTCTTTCTCGTGCTTTTGGGCAGACTCGCCTGGCTGCAGATCATCAATCAGGATGCCTATACCGAACGCGCCGAGAAAAACAGAACGGTTTCGATTACGACCCAAGGCGCTCGAGGCTTGATTTTCGACAGAAACGGCGAGCTTCTTGCAGGCAACAAGCTCAGCTACACGCTGGAAATAACGCCCAGCAAGGTCGGCGACCTCAGCAAGACGATAAGCGAACTTTCGAAAGTCGTCGCCATTACGGAAGCGGACGTTCAGCGCTTTCGCAGACTCCGCAAAGACCTGAACCGCTACGACTCCATTCCCATTCAATCTCATCTGACTGAAGAGGAAGTCGCGCGCTTCATCGGACAGCGCTGGCGCTTCCCCGGCGTTGAAATCAACCAGCGGGAAAACCGCATCTATCCGAACGGCGCCGTCGGCAGCCACATCATCGGCTACATCGGCTCGATTTCTCAATCCGACAAGAAGCGTCTCGACAAGGAAGGCTCGCTCGCGCTTTATGAGGGCGAGCGCAACATCGGCAAGGTCGGCATCGAACGCAGCTACGAAACCGAGCTCCACGGCACGCCCGGTCAGGAAAGCTTTGAGGTGACGGCCGGCGGCCATGCCGTGCGCACGCTGAGCTTGACGCCCGCCAAGCCCGGCAAAAATCTGCAGCTCACGATCGACCTCAATCTGCAGAAAGTGACCGAAGCCGCAATGGGAGACAATACCGGCGCAGTCATTGCCATCGAACCCGAAACCGGTGGGATTCTCGCCTTCGCGTCGCTGCCGACCTACGATCCGAATCTTTTTCCCGGCGGCATTGATCCGGAATCGTGGAGCTTTCTCAACACATCGGAAGACAAGCCGCTTTTAAACCGCGCCATGCGCGGCATTTATCCGATCGGCTCGACCTACAAGCCCTTTATGGCGCTTGCGGGTCTGGAATCCGGCGCGACAACCGCCGACTACGTGCTCAACGACACCGGCGTCTTTCAGCTCGGCAAGCATAAATTCCGCGACGTAACCGGCTCGCCGAAGGGACCCGTCACGCTCAGAAAGTCCATTGCCGTCTCGTCGGACGTCTACTACTACTGGCTTTCGATGCAGCTCGGCGTCGACCGCATATACGACTTCATGAAGCAGTGGGGCTTCGGCCAGAAGACAGGCATCGACCTGATCGGCGAGCAGACGGGCATTCTGCCGAATAGAGAATGGAAGGAAAAGCGCTTCAGGGAGCCCTGGTACTTGGGCGATACGCCGCCCATCGGCATCGGTCAGGGCTACAATGCCTTCACGCTTCTGCAGCTCGCGCACGCTACGGCAACGCTCGCCAACAACGGCGTCGTCATGCGTCCGCACCTCGTCGACACAATCATCGATCCGACTACGGAAACAAGCGAAAGCTTCAGCAGAAAGCCCGATCATGTCATTCCGCTCAAAAAGAGCAATGTGAACGTGGTGGTCGCCGGCATGCAGGATGCAACGCGCATCGGAACGGCCAAGACGATTTTTGCTTCCGCGCCGTACGCCGTTGCCGGCAAAACCGGCACGGCGCAGGTCGTGACCATCGCCCAAGATTCCCGCTACAACTCGGAGAAGCTGAGCCGCAAGCATCTCGACCATGCATTGTTCATTGCCTTCGCTCCCGCAGATAAACCGAAAATCGCTCTGGCAATTCTGGTTGAAAACGGCGGATTCGGCGCCAAGGCCGCCGCACCGATTGCAAGAAAGATTCTTGACTATTGGCTTACCGGAAGGAACGACTTGAACCTGCCTGCGCCGAATGGTCTGAAGAACGTTCCGAACCTCAAATAAAGGAAGCAACTTGGCCAGCAAAATCCAATCCTGCGCTGCTTTTGCCTGCCGTCTGATCCTGTCGCGGCTGATGAGGTTCGATCTGATGCTGCTGGCCGTCGTCATGACTCTGACGACGATCGGCTTCATTACGCTTTTTTCCGCCGGCTACAGCTTCCCGTGGCGCATCGAAGGACAGATTCGGAATATTATTGCCGCGGCGGTCGTGATGTTCGCCGTCGCCTGCATTCCGATCAAGTTCATCGCCAAAGCTTCGCTGCCGCTCTTCATCATCGGCTTGATTCTCTTGGCAGCCACGCATTTTTTCGGCATTACGGTAAAGGGCGCCACCCGCTGGCTCAATATCGGCGTGCGCATTCAGCCTTCCGAAATCATGAAGATTGCCGCTCCGATGATGCTCGCTTGGTATTACTACCGCCGCGGCGAGAACATCGTCTGGTGGGATCATGCCGCAGCGGCCTGCCTGCTCGTGCTTCCGATCCTCTTCATTCTGAAGCAGCCGGATTTGGGCACGGCCGTTCTTGTTGCAATCGCCGGCCTCTCCGTCATCTTCTTTGCGGGCATCAGCATCAAAGTTGTCGCCGCAGCCTTCGTCATGGCGCTCGCTTCGCTGCCGATTCTCTGGAACTTTCTGCACGATTATCAGCGCGAGCGAATTCTCACGCTCATCGACCCGACGACGGATCCGCTCGGGAAGGGCTTTCATACGCTGCAGGCGCAGATTGCGATCGGCTCGGGCGGCATCTCCGGAAAAGGCTGGATGGAAGGCACGCAAGCGCACCTCGACTTTATTCCAGAGCGCACGAGCGACTTCATTTTTGCAGTCTTCGGCGAAGAATTCGGCTTTGTCGGAAGCCTGCTTCTCCTGATCCTTTTCACGGCCTTGGTGGCCAGAAGCTTTTTTATTGCCGCTCAGGCAGAGTCGAGATACGAGCAGCTTCTGGCCGCCGCCGTCGGCATAATATTCTTTACGTATTCCTTCGTGAATATAGGCATGGTGAGCGGCATTCTGCCCGTCGTGGGCGTGCCGCTGCCCTTCATGAGCTACGGAGGGACGGCTTTGCTCATTCTCGGCGCATGCACGGGCATTCTGCTGTCGATTTCCGTGGAAGCCGCAAGCTGACAATTGAGAGAAAAGATGCTTGGAAAAAATTTTGCCTCAGTCATTGCCGCCTTTGCCGCGGCGGCGCTTCTCGCCGGCTGCAGTTCAAGCCGCTACTACAAGAACGACGGTCCTCCGTCATTCTTCACCGGCACGTCCGGAGCAAGCGCGACGCCGAGAGTCGAAGCGTTCAGCGCAGCTGCGAGCAGGCCTTATACGGTTATGGGAAAGCGCTACACTCCTGCGACGTCCGACATTCCGATGCGGCAGACGGGCATTGCTTCCTGGTACGGCAAGCAGTTTCACGGCAACAAGACGTCTATCGGCGAAATTTACGACATGTACCTGCCTACGGCTGCGCACACAACGATGCCGCTGCCCTCGTACGCTCGCGTTACGAACTTGGAAAACGGCAAGTCGATCATCGTCCGAGTCAACGACCGCGGACCGTTCCTCAACGACCGCATCATCGACTTGAGCTATGCTGCGGCAAAAACGCTGGGATATGTCGACAAGGGTACGGCTCGCGTTGAAGTCGTCCGCCTGACGAATGCGGAAATCGCGTCCGGGAGCTGGCAGAACGGCGGCTCAGCTTCGCAGCCGGCCGCCGCTCAAGGCATTCGGCAGCAGAGCACCTCCGGCTGGGGCATTCAAGTAGGCTCCTTCTCGATTGAAAGCAATGCGCTGCAGTTTGCCGCGCACGCAGAAGCCGTCCTGAACTCCAACGGCCAGAACTGCTCATCCCGAATCGTCAGAGACGACGGCCTTTATCGAGTCGTGATCTCGGAAGGTCTTTCTCATGACGCTGCCGTCGAAAGCGCCAAAGCCATCGGCGCCCTGCTCGGCTGCTCGGCCTTTGCCATTCAGAAGTGAGTCGGAAAATGAAGGAAATCGATCAATGGATTGAAGAGGCTTGGCGCGGCGAAACGCTCGAAGCCCTGAAGGACGTCATCCGCATTCCCTCGAAAAGCCGCGCTTTCGATGAGGATTGGGAAACACACGGCTTCCTCACGGCCGTTTTGAAGAAGGCTCAGACTTGGGGACGGAAGCTTTTTCCAAACGGAGCCTTCGAGATCATTCAGGATCCCGGTCTTACGCCGATCCTCTTCGTCGACATTCCGGCTACGGATGAAGGATTTGAACGGCCGGCATTCTTCTACGGCCACTTCGACAAGCAGCCGGAAGCGGAAGGCTGGGCGGCAGGACTTGGTCCTTGGGAGCCCGTTGTCCGCAACGGCCGTCTTTACGGACGCGGCGCCGCCGACGACTGCTACAGCTTTTATGCGAGCTTGACCGCCGCGAAAGCCCTGGACGAATTCAAGATTGCCAGACCGCGCGTGACGGGGCTCTTTGAGACGGATGAAGAATCCGGCTCCCGCGACCTGCCCTTCTACTTGGAGAAGATGCGCGAAGAGATCGGAAATCCTGCGTTTCTCGGCATTTTCGACTTGAGCGTTCGCGACTACGAGCGCCTTTGGCTCACTCAGTCGCTGCGCGGCGTGGTGAGCTTCACGATGAAGGTCTCCGTGCTCGAGACGCCCGTGCATTCCGGCACCGCGAGCGGCATCGTGCCGAGCTCGTTCGCCATTGTCCGCATGCTCCTCGACCGCCTTGAAGATCCGTGCACCGGCCGCGTCAAGCTGCGGGAATTTCACGCAGAAATTCCCGCATTTCACCAAAAAGGTCTTGAAGAGGAAGCCGCGCTTGCGGGCGACGCCGTATTCGCCGAGTTTCCCTACAAGGACGGCACCCAGCCGCGTCATGCGGCGGCTCTTGAAGCCTTGAGGGCGAATGCTTGGGAACCGGCGCTCAGCATTCTCGGCGCAGAAGGTCTGCCGAGCATATCGAGCGCTACGGCCGTCATTCGTCCAAGCACTGCGGTCGCGCTCTCCTTCCGCGTGCCGCCCGGCGTCGACGCAAAGAAGGCGCTTCAGGCAGCCATCGATGCCGTAACGACGAATGTGCCGTTCAACGCCTCCGTCGAAATCGACAATCCGAGAGCTGAATCCGGCTTTGAGTCCCCCGAGCTCGACCCCTGGCTTTCAGAAGCGCTTGAAGAACTTTCAAAGGAATATTTCGGAAATTCGTTTGCAAAGACGTACGAAGGCGCGACAATCGGCACGCTCGGAGCATTCCGCAGGAATTTCAGCCAATCCTGCTTCCTCAACACGGGCGTTCTCGGCAGCAAGGAACACGCTCATGCGCCGAACGAATCGCTTGACCTGCAGTACGTTGCCAAATTTACGCAGATCCTTTCGAAAGTCGTCGCCCGCACGCCGAAAAATTAACCGCCGCTTTTATTGAGGATTGAGAAGCAAAATGAACGACGCTTGCGAACTCTGCGGCAAAGTCTTTGACAAAGCCGTTTGGAAAAATGATCTCGCTTATCTCATCGATGCGAGCGACGAAATATTTCCGTGCTTTCTTCGGCTTGTCTGCCGCAGGCACGTCAAGGAAATGTCGGATCTGAGCGTCGAAGAGCAGGAAGGCTTCTGGAGGATGCTGCGCGCAGTCGAAGAGACGATCATCCGCCGTCTGCAGGCGCACAAGGTAAACTATGCTCAGTTCGGAAACATGGTGCCGCACCTCCATTGGCATGTCATCGCCCGCTGGCGGGACGACGCATTTTTTCCAGAAAGCCCTTGGGGCCGACAGCAGCGAGAAGCCGACCCCGAAGTCTCCAGATCCAGGCTCGCCTTGAAGGACGAAATGCTCGAAGAGCTCGTCTGCAAACTCGAAGAAGCTTGATGCCGCAAGGCGCCTTACTGCTCGAAAGACGAGCAGGCGTCGACTTTGCGGTCCGTGCCGGCCGAGAGCAGAAGTTTTCTCAGACTTCTGTTCTCGTCGGCCGAGAGTCTGCCGAACACAAGCGCCACTTTGCCTTTGGCTGAATTTTCTTCCCTGATTGAGATCTTGACGTCCAGGTACGTCTTCGAGAGATAGTCGGCGATTGTGCGGGCGTCGCGCCTGTTGCCGATCGACGCAATGCGGAGCACGCTGCGGTCGCCGGATTCAATGCTGCCGGGAAAAGCTTTTCTGATCTCTTCGCGCCGCTTTGCCCAGACTTTTCCATTCGACGACGACGCGGCCTCAATATGGTAGCGAAGTCGGTCAAACTCGTGAATCTGCATGCGCCCCAGCAGTGAAGAGGGAAGAGACCGATGCAGAGCAGGCAGCCTGCCGTCTGTAAACGGATAAAAGACCAAACAATCCGTCTCATCGATCAATTTCTCATCCTCTTTCGGCGTTGAGAGCGCAATAAGCTCTTGAATTTCTTCGAGAGAAATCGCTTCCTCGGCGGAAGCCGCATG